>CALGBT010000595.1 GCA_937884235.1 uncultured Pseudomonadota bacterium | reverse complement strand
ACATGCGCGGAGCGCGGGCGAACACAATATTACCCGAGGAATCGGTAGCAGCAATATCCGTGCCGGTTGTCGCCCTCGCCCGATGACCCCGGATTATGCGCCACCCAGCCCGACAGTTTTCCATCGCTCGGGGGGCCAGCCCCTCCCTCAAGGGGGCCGCGTGACGAATCGAGACAACATGTCACACACCTCCCCCGATTCCCGACAACATGCGCGCAGGTCGCAAATCTTTCCCGCTACGCAATCTTTGCGGTCGTACGGGCTACGCCCTTGCACACAGGCCCGCCACCTCCTATTATCGCCCTCACTATGAGTTGACAACCCCAGGAGAACAGATGACCAAGTTGACACCGACGGTACTTGCCATGGCCCTCTGCGCCGCGTCGCTTTCGGCCTTTGGGCAAACGCCCCCGCCCCGGGACGCGGTGATTTATGAGCCGGAGACCAGAGACCCTGCCCTCAAAGAGATCAAGGAGCGCAACGAGAGTGAGGATGCGGCGGCAGCCACTGCAACGGCGGCGATTCGCAAGCAGCAGGAAGCGGAGGCAAAAGCCAAGAAGGAGAGCAAGAAGGTGCTGCGAGCGACGCTCTCGGAGACGGCCCTGCCAGGCCCCCCCGAGGGCTTCAAGCAGGTCTACCACGCACCACCACAGGCCCAGTTCTACACAGGCACCTGCTGGGCCTTCGCCGCCACCTCCTTCCTGGAATCGGAGATCTTCCGGACCACGGGCCAGAAGGTCAAGATGTCTGAGATGCACACGGTTTACTGGGAATACGTAGAGAAGGCCAGGCGCTTTGTGCGACAGCGCGGCGCCTCCCATTTTGCGGAGGGTTCTGAGCACAACGCAGTGACGCGCATCTGGTCGCTCTACGGGGCCGTCCCCCTGGATGCCTATGCCGGCCTCCGGCAAGAGGACGGGCGCCACGATCACCTCAGACTAGCCCAGGAAATGGAGGAGTTCCTGGCCTTCGTCAAGGCCAAGAACCGCTGGGACGAGGAGTGGGTGTTGACGGCCCTGCGTACGATTCTCGACCGCCACCTGGGCCCTCCGCCCTCGGAGTTCACCTACGATGGCCGGAAGTACACTCCCCGGAGCTTTCTGGAGAAAGTGGCACGCATTGAGCCCACGGATTACGTCGGCTTCATGTCCACCATGGCTCACCCCTTCTACCAGCAGGCCGAGTTTGAGGTAGCCGACAACTGGTGGCACGATGCCTCCTATCACAACGTTCCCCTCGACCGTTTCGTGGCGGCCATTGACGGAGCCATTCGTAACGGCTACAGCATGGCCATTGGCGGTGACGTGTCGGAGCCGGGGAAGAATTTCCGCCAGGATATCGCCTTTGTCCCCACCTTCGACATCCCTGGCGACTACATTGATCAGTCGGCAAGAGAGTATCGCATCAACAACGGTTCGTCCGGCGATGACCACGGCATCCATCTGGTTGGGGTGCGCGACGTCGGCAACCACTCCTGGTATCTGATCAAGGATTCCGGGCGCTCTGCCCGCCACGGAAAGTTTGATGGTTACTACTTCTTCCGGGACGACTTCGTGAAGCTGAAGATGCTCACTTTCATGGTCCACAAGGACGGGGTGAAGGGGCTGCTGGACGAGTTCAAGAAGGCAGACGAAGTGGACCAGAAGGCGGCGAAGTAGCCATAGGACAACCTGTCACACATACCCCGCAAACCTATCAAATTGAGGCGCAGCTACGGGCACAACAGAGCTGCCAGGTCGGGCACAATCAGGGAAGGTTGATGTGGGCTCTGGACGGCCATTTCAGCAGTGGACTCCCCGGAGAGAACCAGGCAGGCATCGACTCCCGCCCCCAGTCCACAGGCGATATCGGTATAGAGTCTGTCCCCAATCATCAGCGTCTCCTGGGGGGTAGTGCCAAAACGGTTCATAGCGGCGCGCAGGATGTCCGGCTGCGGCTTGCCCACAACCTGGTCGGGGCCTCGACCGGTAGAAGCTTCCACCAGCGCCATGAATGCGCCAATGTCGGGAATGGGGCCGGCGGGGGTCGGGCAGTTGAAGTCGGGGTGCGTGGCGATGTACGGCAGGCCGGCCCGCACATGGTGGCAGAAAGTCACGAGGCGCTGATAGGTAAGGGTGGTGTCATAGGCCATGACAACCGCTTCAGGGTGCTCTTCGTCGAGGACGAATCCAGCTTCGGCGAAGGCCCTCGTCACCGCCGGGGGGGCGAGAACGAAGAGGCGCCGCCAGCGCCCCTCGGCAAGCAGCAACTCCACGGTCGCGTCGCCTGAGGTAAGTACGTTGCGGGCCTTGGCGGGGATGCCGAGGCGTTGCAGTTTGGCGACGTACTCGGAGGCAGTGCGCGACGAGTTGTTGGTTAGAAAGAGGTAGTTCGCACCCGCCCGCGAGACGGCCTCCAGAAATGGCGGGGTCCAGGGAAAGAGGTCATCCCCAAGGTAGATGGTGCCATCCATGTCGAGGACGAAGAGGCGCTTGTGCGCAAACTCGGGACGCAGGCGGAGCGGGGCTTCCATGGTTAGCGCTTCACCACGCTGACGCGCTCCACGTATCTTCCTTCGGCGGTATCGACTCTGATAACATCGCCCTGGTTGATAAAGAGCGGCACCTGCACTATCAGGCCGGTGGCCAGAGTCGCGGCCTTGCTAACGTTGGTCACGGTATCGCCTTTCAGGCCGGGGTCGCACTGGACAATCTCCATATCCATGGCCTTGGGCAGTTCTACCGATACTGGCAGTCCATTAAAGAACATGAGTCGCAATTCCAATTCCTCAATGAGATATTCGGCCGCATCGCCGACATTGTCAGGCACCAACCGGTACTGTTCGTAGGAGTCGAGGTCCATGAAGTGGAAGGCATCATCGTCGCGGTAGAGGTACTGAACCTTGCGCATCTCGATGTCGGGGTCGTCGAGCCGGTCACTGGCTTTGAAGGTGTAGCTTTTGAGTTGTCCCGAGAGCAGGTCACGCGCCTTGACCTTCACCAGGGTAGTTGCCCCCCGAGCGGACGGAGACTGGGTCGACATGTCTGTAACCTGAAAGGGCACTCCTTCGTAGAGAAAGCGAGCGCCGCGTTTGAGATCCGACGATTGTGGCATATGATTACCTCATTGGTCATTGCAAGTAGGCCTCCTGGCCGAGCAGGAGGCCTGATTCTTACCACGCCAGGCGCATCAAGATCAAGGTATGGGGCACTTTTTTGCGAACCCATCGGGGTACGATAGACTTGCCCCAGGTACTTGTGAACGAGGTCTTGAGGATGAATGTCATACGCAGCAGGGAGATTGCGGACCGTACGGCCCGACTGCTTCCCCTTGCCATCGACCGACTGCAGCGGATGCAGGTGCAGTTGGGTGGTGAAATCGGGCTTTCGGGAATTCAGTTGCAGGTAATTGAGTACATTCACCGCAACGGGGCCTGTTCCATTGCCACCCTGACCCGGGCCCTGCGCCGGGCCCAGTCAAGCATCTCCGAATTGGTGGAGCGACTGCAGCAAAAGGGTCTCGTGGGCCGTCGCTCGGCCAGCGATCGACGCAAGTCTCTGGTTGCCCTGACGAGTCGTGGCAGGCGCTTCATGCTGGATTGTGACACTGTTCAGCGGGAAGCACTTTCGGCCGGATTCGCCCCACTCTCCCCCGAGCATCGGGAGCGTTTCCTGGCCAACCTGCAGGACATTCTCCAGATCACAGATCGCATCCACCGCCCTTCCTTGCCGCCCTCTGTTCGCCCTTCGATCCCACCGCAGCCGGCGCTGCACTGAGCCTCTCCCCGATGCGGAAATGATCATCCCTGGCCGTCAATCAAACTCAGCTTGACACCCCTGTGACCCCATGCTATAAGCCGTCCGGCTTTGAGTTTCTGATGGCACCACTGGGGCGTCGTCTAATTGGCAAGACCCGGGCTTTTGGTGCCCGTTTTCCAGGTTCGAGTCCTGGCGCCCCAGCCATAGACGAGTCTTTCACGGAGGTTAGTTACAAATGGAACGATATCAAATTACGGCCGAACTCAGGGACAGCACGGGCAAAGGTGTTGCGCGCAAGCTACGAGCAGCTGGCCGAGTACCCGCCATTGCATATGGAAAGCACGTTGAGCAGCCCATGGCACTTTCGCTTAGTACCCGAGAGATGGTGACGATTCTGCGCAAGCCTACGGGTCGGTACATGCCCCTTGACATCACCATCGGCGAGCAGAAGTTCGCGGCCGTTGTCCGGGACTTCCAGGTCGATGCACTGACCCGGTCGCTCAAGCACTGCGACTTCCTGCTGCTTGAGGATTCCACGCCAGTGCGAGTCAAGGTTCCGATTCTCAAGATTGGCAAGTCCAAGGGCGAAGCTATTGGGGCTCGCCTCATCCTGGCCCGCCGCGAAGTTCTCGTTCAGGCGCTGCCAGCGGATATCCCTGCTGAAATTGGCGTTGACGTATCGCACCTGGAAACTGGCGACGTCATCTATATCGACCAGTTGGACTTCCCGGAAGGGGTCACTGCATCCTACCGGACCCGTTATCCGGTGATCGTCCTCAAGGCCGCACGAGCGGGTTCTGATGATGATGCGGCAGTCGACGGTGTTGCGATCGCTGACGGCGAAGAGGGAGAAGAGGCGGTAGCCGAGGATCCTGCGGAGTAGTCGCTTGCCACTCCCATCTTCTCTGCTGCAGGCCACGGAGAGCGCATGAAGGCGATCATTGGCCTTGGGAATCCTGGTCGAGACTATGAGCAGACCAGGCATAATGCGGGTTTTCTGGTGGTAGACAATCTTCTCGATAAGTTTGGCGGCGCTTGGACCTCGACCCGTTGGACGGGGGTCTCGGCGCGCACTCAGGTCTATGGCACAACAGTTCTGGCAGCCAAGCCTCTGACCTACATGAACCGTAGCGGCCATTTCGTCTCTTCATTACTGCAATACTTCCGCATCGACACTGCCGACCTGCTTGTCATCCACGATGAGATGGATTTGCCAACCGGTCGCATCCGGCTGGCACGTGGTGGCGGGTCAGCTGGTCATCGAGGCGTGGAGTCTATCATCGAGCAACTCGGCAGCAGGGATTTCGGACGGCTGCGCGTCGGCGTCGGCAAGCCCGATCGTAAGGAACAGGTTGTCGACCACGTCCTCTCCCGCATCAACGGAGCGGATGGCCAGCTCCTTTCCGAGGCCGTCTCTTTGAGTGTTGAGGCTTCAGCGGTCTGGGTGGAACAAGGGATTACGGAAGCGATGAATCGATACAACGGAACACAATTGGCGATGGAAACCTAGGGAGGGGACTAGCATGGACTACATCTTTAATCACCCGGTCTACGTGGCAATAATTGCGGGCGTACTGAGCCTCGGCGTGGCGGCAATTCGGTCTGCGTGGGTCAAGAAGCAGGACGGTGGCAATGAAACGATGGCAGAGATTGCGGGCAATATCCGCGAAGGCGCCATGGCCTTTCTCAGTCGGGAATACCGCATTCTAGCCATCTTTGTGGTGGTGGTTGCGGCCCTCCTGGGGCTCTCCAACGCGGCCCTCGAAACAAGCCACTGGCTCATCGCCATTTCCTTTGTCGTTGGCGCTCTCTGTTCTGGCCTGGCTGGCTACTTCGGCATGAACGTGGCCACGGTAGCCAACGTCCGCACCTCGCAGGCGGCCCGCACCAGCCTCAACAAGGCACTGCAGGTGGCCTTCACCGGCGGTTCCGTCATGGGCCTCTCGGTGGCCGGCCTGGGCATCCTGGGCCTCAGCCTGCTTTTCGCCGTTTATCAGGGCCTCGGCCTCTTTGGCGAGTTGTCCGAGTCGGCACGGATACTCAACGTGTTGGCGGGCTTCAGCCTCGGCGCTTCGTCCATCGCCCTTTTCGCCCGCGTTGGCGGGGGTATCTACACCAAGGCCGCGGACGTGGGAGCGGACCTGGTTGGCAAGGTGGAGGCGGGAATCCCGGAGGATGACCCCCGGAATCCGGCGGTTATCGCCGATAACGTTGGTGACAATGTCGGTGACGTTGCCGGCATGGGAGCCGACCTCTTTGAGTCTTACGTTGGGGCCGCCATTTCCGCCATGCTGCTGGGATGGGCACTGGCCAACAGCTCGCTGAACAGCGGCGGTGATGTCACTAGCTTCAATCTCGTCTACCTGCCTCTGATGCTGGCGGCTGCAGGCATTGTCGCGTCGATTATCGGAACGTTCTTCGTACGCACCAAAGAAGGCGGCAATCCGCAAACCGCGCTCAACACGGGGCACTTCGTAGCCGCGGGCCTGATGCTGGTTGCCGCGTGGTTCGTCATTTTCAAGATGATCCCTGCCAACTACGCTTTCCTGACTGGCGAGGGCGGTAGTGTTTCGCTGGTTGCCGGGGCCCTTGCGCAGGGCGAGCACACCTTGGGAGCAGCGCTGGGCATCTTCCTGGCCTGCATCTCCGGACTGGTTGCCGGGGTGCTCATCGGGCTGGCCACCGAGCACTTCACCTCTGAACGCAACAAGCCAGTGAGGCTCATCGCCGAAGCCTCCAGCACAGGCGCGGCCACCAACATCATCGCAGGCCTCTCGGTGGGCATGCTCTCCACCGCCCTGCCGGTCTTGCTGATTGCTGCAGCAACCATCGTTGCCTACAAGGCTGCCGGCCTCTACGGCATCGCCATTTCTGCCCTGGGCATGCTCTCCACTATCGGCATCCAACTGGCCGTTGATGCTTATGGTCCCATTGCTGACAACGCCGGCGGCATCACCGAGATGGCCGGCCTTGGCGAAGAAGTTCGCGCCCGTACCGACAAGCTTGATGCCGTGGGGAATACTACTGCGGCCATTGGCAAGGGTTTCGCCATCGGTTCTGCGGCGCTGACTGCGCTGGCTCTCTTCTCCGCTTACACCAGCAACGTTTCGCCCTATGTAAAGCTCTCCCTGGACATCATGGATCCGATGATCATTTCCGGCCTGCTGGTCGGGGCCATGCTGCCCTTCCTCTTCTCTTCTTTCGCCATGAGCGCCGTGGGACGCGCCGCCCAGGCGATGATTGAGGAGGTTCGTCGTCAATTCAGGACCATCGAAGGTTTGATGGAGGGAACGGCCAAAGCCGATCACCGCCGCTGCGTGGACATTTCTACCACCGCGGCCCTGCGCGAAATGGTCCTGCCCGGCCTGATCGCAGTAATCACTCCAGTGGTGGTGGGTCTCATCGATCCCCGTATGCTGGGGGGCCTGCTGGCCGGCGTCACATCCTCTGGCGTTCTCATGGCCATCTTCATGTCCAATGCTGGAGGCGCCTGGGACAATGCGAAGAAGCTTATTGAAGGCGGCGCGTACGGAGGAAAGGGTTCTGACTCACATAAGGCTGCTGTGGTGGGTGATACCGTTGGTGACCCCTTCAAGGACACCGCCGGCCCCAGCCTCAACATCCTCATCAAGCTGATGTCCGTTGTGGCCGTCGTTATCGCCCCGCTACTCTTCGCATTGCACTATGAGGATAAGGCAGATGACAAACCCGCAACGGCCCAGAATGAAGCTCAAGTTTTAGTGCTTGACCAAGACGAGGTCAGCGACTATGATGCCGCCCCTGATTCACCCTTTGTGGTGAAGCAGTAACACCCATTACTCCTTGCTCCCGCTAGCGGGGGCTACAAACCGAGAGGAGCCTGTTATGCTTCGTAAGTATGAAACGGTCCTAATCATCAAACCGGACCTGCCGGAAGAACAGTTCGAGGCCCTGAAGGCTCGAGCCATTACGGCAATTGTCAGCAACGGTGGCCACGAGATCGCGTTCCAGGATTGGGGCAAGAAGCGGCTGGCCTACCCCATCAAGAAGATCCCCAAGGGCAACTACCTCTACTTCCGCTACCTTTCTGATGGAGCGGCCGTGGTGGAGTTGGAGCGCAATCTCAAGGTGCTTGATCCGATGCTGCGCTTTTTGACGGTCAAGCTGGCCGAGCGAGTAGACCCCGAGACTTTCGATTTCGAGGGCGAGCACGCCACCATCTTCCCCTTCGGCGTAAAGCCCCGTGAGCCGGTGGCTGAACCTGCCCCGGAAGGAACCGAAGATGGCGTAGCCGCACCCGAAGCAGCCGCAGCCGCACCCGAAGCAGCCGCAGCCGCACCCGAA
>CALGBT010000594.1 GCA_937884235.1 uncultured Pseudomonadota bacterium | reverse complement strand
CATACTGACTCCCTCCCAAAGGAACTGCAGGGGCACACAAACGCAGCTGGTGGAAGATTATTCAATTATTGCAGGAAGAGACAGGGGGATGAGGCTCTACCAGCGGACAATCTGCTCAAAGCGGGCAACCGCGTCAACCATGGGCCGGGCAAAGAGCTTGCGACCGCCGAACCCGCGCCCCATGGGGTTATCGGGCTTGTTGCGACCATGAAAGTCAGAACCTCCAGTAACCAGCAGGTTGTTCTTCGAAGCAAAGGCCAGGGTTTCCTCGGTCTGCGCCGGGGACATCCGTGGGTGGAACGCTTCCACTCCGTCAATGCCGGCCTCCAGCAGCAACTCCAGGACGGGTGTCAGCGGCCCCCCATCACCTGCGACCAATGAATTCGGGTGGGCGACGATGGCCACTGCGCCAGTCCCCTGCAACACCTTGACCACCTCCTCGGGCAGCGGACGACGCTTGGGAACATGGGCCGGGCAGCCATCACCGAGCAGTTCGCCAAAAGCCTGGCGGAAAGATGCGACATGGCCTGCGGTAATCAGTGCCCGCGCGAAGTGGGGCCGGGCAACGATATCCCCACCACACTCTGCCAGCACAGCCTCCCAGGTGAGCGCAAATCCCAGATCGTTCAGGCGAGCCAGGATCTTCTCGTTACGCTCCTCCCGCCAGCTCCGAGTCTGCTCCAGAAACTTCTCCAACTCGGGCCAGTGCTGGCGGCGCATCCCCAGACCCAGAATGTGCAGCTGACGTCCGCCCAAATGCGACGAGATCTCGATGCCAGGCACTGGATGAATTCGATAGCGACCCGCCGCGGCCAGCAGATCATCCAGCCCTGCAAGGGTATCGTGGTCGGTTAGTGCAATCATGCGCACGCCAGTGGCGTTGGCCTGGAGAACCAGTTCAAAAGGCTGCGACGTGCCATCCGAAGAATTGGAGTGGGTGTGCAGGTCCACAAGATCTGTAGGTCGGATTCCCACTACTCCCCCTGCTCATATGGAACCAGAGACTCTTTGACCAGCCGGACTCCCCCCCGAGGATTCGGGGTATCCCCAGCAAACCGGGGAATGACATGGACATGACAGTGGAAGACAGTCTGTCCGGCCGCGGCACCGATGTTGGTGCCAATATTGAACCCGTCGGGCTGGTGCTTCAACTGGAGGTGCTCGACGACCTCATGGACCACCTTCCAGATCTCGGCGACCTCGCCTGGGGTGCAGTCCAAGAGGTCGCGCCGGTGGGCAAACGGAATGACGAGGGTATGGCCGGGATTAACCGGGAAGCGGTCGTAGAAAGCGCCAGCCAGTTCATGCCGAATGTAGTAATCTGTGGGCCCGGAGCAGAAGGGGCATGGGGCAGACATCAGCGCCTCCAGTATGGTTCCGCCCAAAGCTATCCCGTTCCGCCGTGGAAAGCAAGGCAGGCTCCATTTGGCATTTCTCGCTTGGGCGCTATAATGGCAGCAATTCGTGCCCCGACGGGGTACGTTGATTGGACTTGGATTATCACCTGGAGGTTCCATGAAGCGCATCTTATCCCTGACCCTTGTAATGCTAGCGCTCCCCCTCATGCAGTGTCAGAAAGAGACGCCGGTGGCCCCTCCGGTCGATGAGAGAAAGGTCGCTCCGGCCCCGCAGCCGGCGGTCTCTGCCGCCGAAGTTGAAGAGCTGCGAAAGAAGGTTGCAACCCTCACTGCTCAGGACGAGGAGTTGGCCGCGGTAAAGGCAAAAGTGACCTCTCTGGAAGAGGAATTGGGCTATGTGAAATCGGGCCTCAACCACCTTGAGAAGAAGCCGATTCCGGCCCCGGCGAAATCCGAAGAGCCGGTGGAGCAAGAGCCAACCGAGGATGCCGAACCGACGGATGAACCGGTGGCAGAGAAGCCGGTGGAGGTCGTAGAGCCAGTTCCCACCGGCACTCCCGCTGAGCCGGAGGATCTCACTGTGCAACCTGAAGACGAAGAGCCGGATATCATTGCCGGGGAAGACCTGGCTGGCGTGCCGGTGGGGAATATCGAACTCGTGAACCTGAAGTTCGCCACTCAGCTGGATCGGGAGAAGCGCACGGTAGTTGAAGAGAAGACCACCTTCAGCAAGACGGACAATCGTCTCTACTGCTGGCTGGTGCTCTCCAATCTAGCCGATGACGAAACTCGTCTCCGCCTCTTCTGGAAGCATGAGGGCAAGGTCATCTCGGACATCGAATTGCGGGTTGGCAAGCGCACCTCGCACTGGCGCACCTGGGCCTACATCAAACCAAGCTCTGTCGGTCAATGGGAAGTTGAACTGCAGGACCTCGCCGGTCGCGTCGTCGGCACGGGGTCGTTTACCGTCGAATAGATCAGAGAGTGGCCGGAACCAGCTTCAGCAATTCCGGCTCCGAAATGTCGCCAATCACGGTGTTAGTGTAGCGGGGACTCTCGAAGGTCGTAACGGCATGGCCATTGCGAGCCCCGGTAAAGACCACCTTGGGCGACTCTTCTGCTGCGGGGCGAGGCAGGTCCGAGCCAGCAGGAAGAGTGCGGGGCAGTTGCACCACCGAGATATTCCGCCCATCGTGGAGATAACGGTAGAGCAGCGCTTTGTCCTTGCCGATACGGGTGAGTCGCACTCCCAGCAGGTGCGTCTTCTCAGTTTCCTGGAGAGGCGGTTCCGGGGCGACCTCTTCCTGGCTGGCGAGATATCCCTTGATGGCCTCATCTGACCCTTCGACCTCGGACGGCAACGAGGCCTCGTGCGCGGCGATGGACTCATCGACAATGTGCGAGAGTTCATTGGGAGCTTGCCACCCTTGATAGATGAAGAACGCACCCAGGGCCAGAATCACCGAGGCCGCAGCAGATGCGGGCATCAGGAAGAATCGGCGGGAGGAACGGTGCATCTCAGCGTGTACATTGGCAGTTATGCGAGAGCGAGCGTCGGCCGACAGACGGGGAGAGGCAGCCCGCTTGCGCAGCACCTTGCCAAAAACCGACAGCCCCTGAATGTCCTCCCGGCAACTGTGACACTCCGACATATGCTGCTCAAAGAGAGCTCGCTCGCCGGCGTCAAACTCGCCGTCGATATAGGCATGGGCAAAGCGCCTGATTTCAGAACAATTCACTTGGCTATTCCTCCTCGCCATTGCCAAGGGCCTCGCTGCGCCGATAGGCGGCAAGCGGGGTCACGTTTTCTGGCTCCGGCAACGCATCCGATGAATCTTCATTGACAGTGCTGGCGGATTCCACCAGGCCCAACTCCCGAGCCCAGTGCAGCAGCCTTACCCGCAGCAGCTTGCGGCCGCGATGGAGTCGGCTCATAACGGTGCCGATGGGGCACCCAAGGATCTCGGCGATCTCTTTGTAGGCGAAGCCCTCGAGATCAGCCAGCACAACGACTGACTTGAACTCTTCCGGAAGCTTCTCCACCGCTTCTCGAACCTTGGCCCGGGAGAGCATGGAGACGAAGCTCTCTTCCGGCGAGCGGTTGGCCCGGACAAAAGCCTTGAGATCCTCCCGGTCGGACAACTCCGACATGGCCGACTCTTCGAACTCGTAGTGCACCCGGCGCTTGCGAATGTCATTAAGGAACGTGTTGTACATGATCCGGAAGAGCCAGGCCTTGCAGTTGGTACCTTCCCGGTACTGCGCAAAGGCATTAACTGCCTTGACCATGGTCTCCTGAGTCAGCTCCTCGGCTTCGGTACGATTGCGAGTCAGATAGAGCGCATACCCGAAGATGGCGTCCATGTGGGGCAACATCTCCCGCTCGATTCCCTGATTCCGTTTCTTCATTTTACTGCCAAGCACAATATCACCTCTCGGTCCGACCATTCAAACCATGGTGCTTGACGAATTATTCCCGAATCGGGTTCGAGAGGCAAGCGGTGGGGCGTCAGCGGGAACCTTGCTTACAGGAGGTCGGTGAGGGGGGTGTAGGGAAGCGAGAGAGCTTCAGCGACCGCCTCGTAGGTGCAACAACCGGCGAAGGTGTTGAATCCGCCGAGCAACTCCGGCTTGCGCGCGATGGCCTCCTTCAGGGAGTAACGGGCCAGCACTTCGGCGTAGGGGATGGTGGTGTTGGTCAGGGCGAAAGTAGACGTCCGCGCCACTGCGCCAGGCATATTGGCCACACAGTAGTGAACTACCCCGCCAACGATATAGGTGGGGTTTTCGTGAGTGGTAGCCTTGCAGGTTTCAATGCAGCCCCCCTGGTCCACTGCCACATCGACGATCACTGAGCCATCCTCCATCTCTTCCACGAGCTGGCGGCTGACCAGACGCGGCGCCCTGGCACCGGTGACGAGAACGCCCCCCACCAGCAGATCGCTCCACAGGGCCGAGTCACTGATGGTAGCCGGGTCGGAGAAGAGGGTGGTCACGCGGCCGCCAAAGATATCATCGAGATAGCGCAGCCGATCGAGGTCAACGTCCAGAATACGCACATCGGCCCCCATGCCGACGGCCATCTTGGCAGCATTAGTGCCCACCACGCCACCGCCGATAATGGCCACCTTGCCACGCCGCACTCCCGGCACACCGCCGAGCAGGACGCCTTTGCCGCCATGTTCTTTCTCAAGACACGCAGCGCCCACCTGGATGGCCATGCGACCCGCCACTTCACTCATGGGGGTGAGCAGGGGCAGCGAGCCATCAGGCATCTCGATGGTTTCGTAGGCAATGGCCGCGACCTTCTTGTTGAGCAGGTGCGGCGCAAGCTCCGGACACGCGGCCAGATGGAAATAGGTATAGAGGATCTGATTCTCCTGGAAGAGACCATACTCCGGGGCAATGGGTTCCTTGACCTTGACCACCATCTCCGACTCGCCCCAAACCTCCTCTGCGGAGTCAACGATCCGGGCTCCCCAGTGCACATAATCTTCATCGGGAAGTCCGCTGCCCAGACCGGCGCCGCGCTGCACCAGGACCGTATGTCCTGCGTTGGTCAACTTCTGCACTCCGGCCGGGACCAAACCTACCCGGTACTCCTGGACTTTGATCTCTTTGGGGACTCCGATAATCATCTCTTGCTCCTCCACCCAAGGGCCAGCAATCTGGCTCACCATTTCAAGTGAGATCGGTATAGCAACAGGCCCGCGGAAATGAAAGGGAATTCTGGGGGTCAAAAAAGGGGAATTTCGGGGGTAGATTTCTGTTATCAACTACGTAACATGTTCGTGCGCCGTGACGACATCCAGATCAGGTAGCGGGCATCTTTTTCCCATTACCCTCCGTTGCGGGTGTACCCTCAGCCCCGTCTCAGGCCGAGTCTGGCAAGCAACAGCCAGCCATGGCAGTCCAGTAACGCGGTCTCGTTGGCGACTATCACAACTGGCCCGCTAATTGCACTTCCCCATCCTCCGGCACGGAGGTGACCATGGCTAACGGAAAACAGTACTCCCTCTCCCAAAGCGATATCCCCCACCTGGGCTCTGAAGGCGGCGACGCATCTGAGGCCATCGCCTCGGCCATCGCCTTGCAGACAACCGAGGCCGGCAAGACCCGGCGAGCTCGGGCTCGGGAAGAGGCCAAGGAGTTTCGAGCCACCAACTCCCTCATGCTCTATCTCAAGCGCATCGGCTCTGTCCCGCTCCTGACCCGGGAGGAGGAGGTTGAGCTATCGCGTGCCATGGAGGAGGGCCGGGTCGAGTGCCTACGGTCCCTGCTCCGGGTTCCGATCATGCGCGACCGGCTCTTCCGGGTCTTCGCCTCTTTCATCTCCGGTGAACGAGCAGAAGACGAGATCACCGAGCTGACCACCGACTTCGTCACCTTCGAGCGCCGCAACTGCGTCGAGGAGTTGGAGCTCCTTGAACAAGAGGTCTTTACCGAACTCGGCCGCCTGGGAGTCGTCGAAAACGAGGCCGCCCATGAGCTGTCCGGCAACCCGGCGACAATGACCGACGACGAGTTGGCCGACCTCTTCCTCATTTTCAAGAACAGCCCGGTGGGCCAGCGCCTGCTTCATATCCTCATTGAGGAATTCCGGAAGGAAGCGAGGGCCTTCCTGCTTGGCTCAGCGCCGATGCCGGAGGCCCGGGAAGGTCGGGCCCGCCGTCAGCCTCGCCGCGCTACCGCCATGCGCCGCTTCGGTACTCCCCCTGACGTGCTGCGGGAATTGCTCATGGCCATCGACCATGGGGAGCGGCGTGCACACCGCGCTCGCTCCATGATGATCCGGGCGAACCTGCGTCTAGTGGTCAACATGGCCAAGCGTTACATGGGTCACGGACTACAGCTCCTTGATCTAGTCCAAGAAGGCAACATCGGCCTCATGAAAGCCGTGGAGAAGTTCGATTACCGGCGGGGTCACAAGTTCTCTACCTATGCCACCTGGTGGATCCGCCAGTGCATCACCCGCACCATCGCTGACCAGGGCAAGGCGATCCGGATTCCGGTTCATCTCGTGGAGAATTTCGGGCGCATCTACCGCACTAAGCAGAAGCTCAAGCAGCAACTTGACCGGGAACCCAGCTATGCCGAGATTGCCGTGGAATGCGGCCTCTCTGAGTCTCAGGTGAATCGCACCTTGAATCTCGCCCACGATCCCCTCCCCTTGGAACTGGAAGTGGGCGACAATGCCACTGAACTCAAGGACTTCATCAAGAACGACAACTCCGAAGACCCACTCGAGTGTTGCGTCACCCGGAACCTGCAAGAGGTTACGACCAGAGTCCTCAAGTCGCTCCACCCACGTGAAGAGAAGATTCTCCGGATGCGCTTTGGCATCGGCGAAGAGCGGACATTCACGCTTGAAGAGGTGGGACAGAGCTTCCAATTGACCAGGGAGCGAATCCGTCAGATCGAGATCAAGGCGCTGGAGAAACTGCGCTGCTCCGGTCGCAAAGAAATTCTTGAACAGTTTCTGGAAGCTTGAGACAACCCGCTAGAACTTCATCCCGACAGTGACCGACAACAGATGGGCAAGGCTCTCGTAGCGTGCCGGGAAGGCGTTTCCGGCGAAGGCCAGGGAGCCGTCATCGTTGTAGGCTTCGAACTCGCCGGCATCATTGAAGCACTCCCCATCCAGTTCCGTGCAGGCGTGGCCGTTGACGGTACGGGTGAGAAACATAGTCAACTGGTAGGACATGTCGAAACGGAGACCGAAGTCGAAGGCATAGCCGGCCCCCACCGCGGCGAAGACGCGGTCAGCATCGGGCAGCATGGGAGAGAGATACTGGTCGGTCGCGGGGTTCTGGTCATAGCCGATACCGGCACGGAGCGTAAGCGCCTGGGTGAGCTCGTAGTAATTGCCGAACCGAAAGGTCCAGGTGTTCTTCCAGAACTCGGGAATGGCCTGGGTGAGTTGCCCCGTGGCGTCATCTGGGAAGTTCAGGGGGATCTCCTTGAAGACCGACCAGAAGGTGTAGTCGATGTCAAACTCACCATACCAGCTCCCCGCTTTGGCGCCGATGCCAAAGGCCAGGGAATCGGGTAGTTGGAAACCGGTCTCCACCGGCTGGTCAGGGAAGGCCGATTTGTCTGACAGCCCGTCCAGGGTGAAATGGGTATCGCCTTTCATGTCGAGAGACATCCCCCGTCGATAGACCAGCCCGAGGAAGAGCCAATCGGTGGGGCGCGCCTGCAGCCCTGCAGAGAAGCCGATGCCAAGACCGTCTCCGGCCATCTCAACCCGGGCATCCTCGATGGGCGAGCCATCATCCGCGACCAGACCGAATTCCGGCCCGAGATAGCGCCGCAAGTAGACATGTGCCGGAGAGATCACGAGGCTAACGCCAAATGAGAAGTACTTCACCGGAGCGTAGGAGATGCCTGCCAGAATCTGCGGAATCATCAACTCCGATTCCGAGATGAGGTGGCGGCCGGCGAATTGCTCTTCCCATTCGAGGGTCAGACCGAAGGGGTAGTTAAGACCGACCCCGACGCCCAGACGCCCCCCTTCGTGGACCGCGGTGCCAAAGCCCAGATAGGCGTGGGGCGGAGGCACCAGCGGGTTGATGGATGTTGCCTTGGGGTTCTTGCCATTGGGGTCGCTGTAATTGAAGCTGGGGAAGACCATGGTATCTCCTGCCGCGATGGCAAAGCCATCAAGGAAGGAGAGTCCGGCTGTATTGTAGAACAGCTTGGCCGG
>CALGBT010000593.1 GCA_937884235.1 uncultured Pseudomonadota bacterium | reverse complement strand
GGCGCGAGCGTAAATTATGCGGACGAGTGTCTCAAATCTATTGACAGGTTCCGAAGCGCGTGCCCCTCAGGTCTTCAATCGAGCGGAAAGGACTGTCGGCTCGGACCACCAGAAGCGACCGGTATGTGACCTTCCCGTGCACCACTGGAACAGCGATTACCTGAACCTGAGCCTCTGCTCTCGCCCTGATGTAGGCATAGGTACAAATCAGGGCCAATTCACAAGCGCCTTCCTTGAGCAGTTCGTTGGTACTCGAGTAGTCCGCTTGCACCAGCAGTTCCGCTGGACGCCCGAGCTTATCGCCCAGATAGCGGGCCAGGTCGTCGTAGAGGAGCAACGATGTTTCTGGCGAGATGACCGGGGCCACGGCGAGGCGCAGGGGAGGCAATTTCGAGTCCACCGGGGTTTCACTTGCCGGCCCCGGAGCTCTCTGTGCCACTTCCTCCAGGATCTCCTCCAGCGCGTGGCGGCGCGCCAACTCTGAAAGGTAGTCCGTAGCGAGCCCCACAATGACGATCCCACCGGCCAGCACCAGTCCCAGCCAGAAAAGCATGGTGCGCAAGGGGAAAGCACCGCCGGCATGCTGAGACCTCACTGAAGACGCCTTCTCAATCATCTTCCGTCTCATGGCTCTCAAGCTGCGTCGCCACGACGCCAGGTCCAGAGGAGGTTGCCGAAAAAGTTCCAGGCCATGGCCCCGATGATGCCGAGACAGGCAGCGATGAGATCATCGACATTGCCATGCCAGCCAAGGAAATCAATCCCCCCGACCAACTGCATCCGCCCCGTGGCAAGAAGCCAGTTGAGCAGAGCAAAGACACCCCAGTTGACGGCCATACCCACCAGGCTCACCACGTGGAAACGGATAAACCGAGTCGTCCATGGGTCCGCACCTCGACGGTCTGCGAAGGTCCAGAAATCGTTGAGCAGGAAGTTGGTGAGGATCGAGACTTCCACGGACATCGCGTAGGAGAGATACTTCCCCCACAGGGTCTCCTGCCACCCCAGCCCTCGAGTGAAGAAGAAGTAGATCCCGAGGTTGACCACTACGCCGCTACCACCAACGATGCCAAACTTGACGAAGCGTCTGGCGGTGCTCTTCAGTGAATCGATCATACCAACTC
>CALGBT010000592.1 GCA_937884235.1 uncultured Pseudomonadota bacterium | reverse complement strand
GCGCGGTGGACAACGGCTTTGCCGATGCTGATAAGGACAGTCTGGCCGATTGCGTTGACGATGACGATGACAACGACAAGATTCTGGATGCTGACGATAACTGCGCCCTGGTGGCGAATCCCAGTCAGCTCGATTTCGACGAAGACGGACAGGGGAATCTCTGCGACCTGGACGACGACAATGACGGCGACCCCGATGAACTGGACTGTGCGCCCCTCGAGCCTCTCGCCAGCCACTCCGCCAAGGAAGTTTGCGATGGCGTCGACAACAACTGCAATAACCAGGTTGACGAGGGTTTTGCGGACCAGGACAAGGATGGACTCGCCAATTGCGTCGACCCGGACGACGACAACGACCTCGACCCCGATGGCACGGACTGCGCACCCTTGAACAAGAAGGCCTACAACGGCGCTCCCGAGTTGTGCGATGGGGTAGACAACAATTGCAACGGCAAGATTGACGAAGGCTTCGAAGACGTGGACGGGGATGGGCAGGCTGACTGCAGTGATATCGATGCCGACGGCGACGGCGATCCCAACAGCGAAGATTGCGCTCCCTATAACCCGGACATTTACAACGGTGCCGACGAGCTTTGCGACGGCATCGATAACAACTGCAACAACCAGGTGGACGAGGGATATCCTGATTACGATCTGGACGGCCTGGCCAATTGCGTTGATGGTGACGATGACAACGACGGCGATGCTGACGATAGCGACTGCGCACCGTTGGACTCCAGCAAGCACAATGGCGCGCCGGAGGTTTGCGATGGCGTCGACAACAACTGCAACAGCAAGGTAGATGAAGGTTTCCCCAACTTCGATGGCGATGGCGAGGCCAATTGCGTTGATCTGGACGATGATAACGACGGGGATGTGGACCTGGTGGATTGTAATCCATTCAATCCTGCGGTCTATGCCGGTGCTGTTGAGGTCTGCGATGGCCAGGACAATGACTGCAACCAGGTGGTTGACGATCCAGGTGCGGAGGGGTGTACCGTCTACTATAAGGATAAGGACGACGATGGTTTTGGCATGGAGAACAAATCCATATGCATCTGTATGCCCCAGGATGACTTTACCGCTGAAGCCCCCGGGGATTGCGACGACTCGACCTGGTCCATCAACCCTGACGGTAGCGAAGTCTGCAACAATCAGGACGATGATTGCGACGGTGTGAAGGACAATCCCGGGTCCCTCGGGTGTCTTAACCACTATGCGGATGCGGACAATGACACCTACGGTTCTGGTGCGCCTTCCTGCATCTGTTGGCCGGACGAGACGTACGGAACTACCAAGGGTGGAGATTGCGACGAGACCGCCCCGGGGATCAACCCGGGGGCCGAGGAAGTCTGTGATGGTAAGGACAACAACTGCAACAAGCTGACCGACGAGGGCGTGGCATCGTCTTGTGGCAACTGCGACCCCACCTGCCATCGGGTTGTCGTGGGCGTGGACGGTGACGAAGCCTTCACCCTTGACGACGAGAACTCGGCCAACGTGGCCAAGACTCCGGAAGGGGGCATCTACGCCATCGCTTCGGGTTACTACCGCCACGTTATCCCGGGGGCAACCTTTGGCAAGACAACATGGGCCGAAGTCTCGGCCGACGTTGATGCCCTGGGCAGTGGCAATCTCAAATTCCGGGTGCGTGCCGGGGGCACCATCTCGAGCCTGAAGGATGCTCCCTGGTCGACGTCCTACGGGCCCTATCCCCCTAATGCCCTCCCCCTGGACCTGACCACTGTTCCCAACCTCACCGGGAAGTATCTGGAAGTTGAGTTGATGCTGGCAGGAAATGGTGGCAACAACAGCGTCACCGTCCACTCGTTTTACGCACAGTACCACGCCCAGTAGGAAGGAGATTTCCCATGAACCGGTCTACCTGGATGTGCTTTGGATTGATAATTGCTCTTGTGGCCTGTTCCGGTACGAAAGGTCCGGTTGAGTCGCCCGCGGCGGATAGCGATGCCGCTACGAACACCCCGGATGATGGTCTACTGGAGGGCCAGGATGGGGCGGTCTTCGAGGCCGGGGAACCGGAGGAAGCACGGACCCCACCCGACAAAGACGTCATCGTTGGCCTGGACGTTGACCCCAACATGGGTACGCCTTGCAACGACAACTCTGATTGTGGCTTCGGCTACTGCATCGAGGGGCCCGACGGCAAGGTCTGCACCCATACTTGCATCCTCAATTGCCCGCCGGGTTGGTCTTGCAAGGGCATGGAGCTAGGCGGACCGGATCAGGAGTTCATCTGTGTCCCGAACTATTTCAGCCTCTGCGAACCATGCGCTATCGACGGTGACTGTGGTGACTCTGCCGACAAGTGCGTGCCGGTGGGTCAAGATGGGAAGTTTTGTGGGCTGGCCTGCGGCGATGCCGGGGGTTGTCCCGCCGGCTACGTCTGCAACACGGTGACTAGTAACGGGGCAGAAGTGAAGCAGTGCCAGCCGGATTCGGGCAGTTGTTCCTGCCGCCTCACCAGCCAGGGCCTACAGCAGGCTTGCATGGTTACCAATGAGCATGGGGCCTGCCCCGGCAAGCAGACCTGTCTCGGGGTGGCGGGATGGTCGCCTTGCGACGGCGAGGAGCCGTTGGCCGAGACCTGCGACGGCGAGGACAACGATTGCGATAAGCTCATCGACAACGGGTTTACCGATAGCGATGGTGATGGTGATGCTGATTGCATTGACGTGGATGATGACGATGACGATGTCGCGGACGAGAAGGACAACTGTCCCCTGATTGCCAATCCAGGGCAGTACGACCTGGACGAGGATGGTTTGGGCAACCCTTGCGATGACGATGATGACGGCGACGGGGACCCCGATGAAAGCGACTGCGCGCCCCTGGAGCCACTGGCCAACCATGATGCCATCGAAGTTTGCGATGCTGTGGACAACAACTGCAACAAGCAGGTGGACGAAGGTTTCACTGACTATGACGGTGACTCCAGCGCCGACTGCGTGGATGAAGACGACGACAACGACGGGAGTCCCGATACCGAAGACTGCGACCCGCTGAACGCCAATGTTTTCCCTACGGCTCTCGAGGCCTGCGACGGGCTGGACAACAACTGCAACGGGAAGACCGATGAGGGCTTCAAGGACCTTGACGGGGACGGCAAGGCAGACTGCATCGATGAAGATGCCGATGCCGATGGCGACTTGGACATTACTGACTGTGCTCCTTACAACCCGGCCATCTACCATGGGGCGATTGAGGTCTGCGATGGCGGGGACAACAACTGCAATAGCCAGGTGGACGAGGGGTTCGTTGACCTCGACCAGGATGGTAAGGCTAATTGCGTCGATACCGATGACGACAATGATGGCAAGCTCGACGTAGATGACTGCGCACCACTCGATGCGACCATGCACGCCGGTGCTCTGGAGTTGTGCGACGGCATCGACAACAACTGCAATGGCAAGCTCGATGAGGGTTATCCAGATACCGACGGGGACGGTTTCACCGACTGCGTCGACGATGACGATGATGATGACGGTGAGCCGGATATCATCGATTGCGCACCCCTCGATGCTGCCATTAACCATAGCGCCAAAGAGGTGTGCGACGGGGTTGATAACAACTGCAATGGTCAATTGGATGAGCCGGGTAGCGGCGGCTGTATGCCCTACTACAAAGACAAGGACGATGACAGCTTTGGCATGGAGAACAAGTCCCAGTGCCTCTGCGGACCCAGCGAAGAGTACTCGGCCAGTCAGGCTGGCGACTGTGACGATTCGACCTGGGCCATCAATCCCAACGGCAGCGAGGTCTGCAACAACCAGGATGACGACTGTGATGGGATCAAGGACAACTCCGGTTCGCTGGGCTGCAAGAACTTCTTCGAAGATGCCGATAGTGACGGCTATGGCTCTGGAGTCCCCCTGTGCCTCTGCTGGGGTAACGTGACCTTCACTACTCAGAAGGGCGGGGATTGCGACGAAACTAACCCATCCATCAATCCGGGGGTCACCGAGTGGTGCGACAACGTTGACAACAACTGCGACGGAGAGGTGGACGAAGGTGTGGGTTCGACTTGTGGCAACTGTGACCCCGCCTGCCACGAAGTGAGCGTCGGGCCGGACGGCGAAGAAGATTTTGCCCTGGACGATGAAAACTCGTCGGGCGTCAATATCGACCCCGATGGCAACCTTATTCTCGACGAGGAAGAGATCAAGCTGGCCTTTATCTGGATCGCCAATTCCGGCGAGAACACAGTTTCCAAGCTCGACACCGACACCGGCAAAGAGACCGCCCGCTTCTACACCTGCGCCAATCCATCCCGCACTGCGGTGGACCTCTACTCCGACGTTTGGGCGGCTTGCCGCAACGATGGTGGCGTGGTCAAGATTGTCGCCTATGAGAAGAATTGCGTAGACAAGAACAAGAACGGCGTTATCGATACCTCCTCAGACACGAACGGCGACGGCAAGATCCAGGCCGGAGAGATGCTCCCCAAGGGGCAGGATGAATGCGTGAAGTTCCTGACCTACCCGGGTGGTTCATGTCAGCGGGCGGCGGGTGTCGATGCCGAGAACCACGCCTGGGTCGGCGAGTGGAATGGTTCGGTGCTGCGCCGCCTCCACCCTGAGGACGGTCATGTGGTGGAGAGCATCAGCATCGGCTGTAACCCGTATGGCCTGGTGATTGATGGCGAAGGAATTATCTGGGTCTCTGGTCGGGGCTGCAACAAACTCATCAGGGTCAATCCGGAAACCAAGCAAGTGAGCCAGTTGACTCCGCCTTCGGGGAACCTCTACGGCATTACCGTGGACGAGAAGGGCCGCATCTGGTTGGGGCACTACTCCGACTACAGGATTTCGCGCTATGACCCGAGCAACGGCAACTGGGCCAACACCACGGCAGGGCTCTCGGGGCGCTGCCCACGGGGAGTTACCGGTTCACTGAAGGGGCACATGTACTACGGGCTGGGGTGTGGCGGTAACCACTGGGTCGCCAAGGTGGACATGGAGACCCTGGGCATCAAGTTCATCGATCTGGGGAACGCCAACAAGACCACCGTGGGCGTGGCGCTCGATTCGGACGGGAATCTCTGGGCCGTCAACTACGCCTCGTCGAGCACCACGAAGATCAACACTGCTACCGATACCGTCATCGGCGAGTATCCGGTGGGGGCGAACCCTTACACCTATTCCGACATGACTGGATTTGCAGCCAAGAACTACACCGCTCCACAGGGTTACTACCAGCACATCATCCCCGGGGCTCCCTCCGGAGCAACCTATTGGGCGAGCCTCACCGTCGACGTCAACACCCAGGGCGAGAGCTACCTGAAGATCCGCCTGCGAGCCGCCGATACGGTTTCCGGACTGGCACAACAAAGTTGGAAGGGTCCCTTCGGCCCCTTCCCGCCAAACGTCTTCCCAGTTGACCTCACGGCGATTCCAGAAATGGAGGGGAAATACCTGCAGGTCGAAGTAATCCTCGTGGCGGACGAAGATGGCAACTCAGCTCTGCTCAAGGGCTTCTCCGTGCAGTACCATACCGATAAGTAGCCCCGTCATCCTGAGCGAGGGCAAGGCCCGAGTCGAAGGACTTCCGCGTGTCCGGCAGTGCCGTCTCTTTTGCGCGCTGCCAGTGCCTGGTCCTCTGCGCGGTTTTGTCTATTCGCCAGAGCGGTGTTCTAGCGGCTGAAGTTTCGTACAGCCACGAGGCGCAAGAAGAGTTGCGACCGAGGCGTACTCCTGTACGTCGCAGGGAGCGATGAGTCGAAGCAACGAAGTGGATGTGCGGAAATTCAGCCGCTAGAGGCGGCCGCCCATGAGGAGCGCCATAACGGCTTTCTGTCCGTGCAGTCGGTTTTCGGCTTCGTCCATGACCACGGACTGTGGTCCGTCGATGACGTCGTCGGTAACTTCCTGGTCACGGTCGGCCGGCAGGCAGTGCATGTAGATGCCGCCGCGAGCGGTGAGGTCCATCTGCTTCTGCGTGGTCTTCCAGTCCTTGTTGGCCTCGAAGAGCGAGCGAGCGAGGTCGTGGTCAGCTTCCTTGACCACTGTACCAGCATCGTCCACGTAGTTGAAGCATGCACCGGTACCCCAGCTCTTCGGGTAGACCACGTGCGCGCCTTCGAACCCTTCGTCGAAGTTGTTGGTCATCTTGATCTCGGTGCCGTTCATGGCAGCCATCTTGCGCGATTCTTCGATGATGCGCGGGTCCATCTCGAAGCCTTCCGGATGGGCGATGGTGACGTTGCAGCCCATCTTGGCCGCGGCCATGATGAAGGACTGCGGAACCGCACGGGGCTTCTCGAAGGAACCGGAGTAGGCCCACGACATGGTGACGTTGACGCCCTTGAAACCACCAAACTTCTCTTTGATGGTAATCATGTCGGCCAGGGACTGGCAGGGGTGGTGAATGTCACATTCCATGTTGAGAATCGGGTTGTTGGCGTAGTGAGCGAATTCCTTCAGCGTGGCATTCGCAAACCCATAAATCCAGTGTGCCGGCTTGCCGTACATGCGGATGGCGATGGCATCACCGACGCGGTCCAGCATGCTGGCAACGTCGCAAATCCGCTCCGTCTTGTAAGGAACTTCATAGCCCTTACGTGCCGGAGTGTAAGTCTTGCCCGGTTCCAGTTCGATGTAGTTACCACCGAGCTGCTGAATGCCAGCCGCAAACGTGGAACGGGTGCGCAAGGACTGGTTGAAGAACATCGAGAAGAGCGTCTTGCCCTTCAGGATATTTGAATGGTCCACGCCCATCGAGAATTCCTGCTTGAGTCGCAGGGAGAGGTCAATAAGTGTTTCCCACTCTTCCTTCGTGTAGTCCAACTCTGCATCAATCCAATCTCTGCCTCTAAAGTTGTTCGTCTTCATGCTACCTCCTAGCGTTAAGCGCCGTGACCGTACCCGAATTGTAGGCCGGTAGTCAAGCCCAAAACGGCAGTAAAAAGCGTAACTTGTGTGGCGCATTGCGTCGTTGCGCGGGGCGCCTCAAAGTGGTCTCGTCAGCCTTGACAGCGCTTTCGCGCACGCGTTAGGGTAAACAGCACTTGCACGGGAGTTACATCATGCGCAAATTGGTTCTGCTTCTGGTCTGCTTCGCTCTGCACTTTGCCGCCTGCGGAATAGATGAAACCTACACTGGCCTGGGGGACGGGGCGCTGCCTGGCGACCCCCTCAACCCGACTTCGCAACCCGCTGCTTGCGAAGTGGAGTGTAATTGCACGGGGGGCGCAGTACCCACTGACGTCCAGGTGCAACCATCCGATGTCGTCGTTGCCAGCCTGGCAGGTCGTGCCTTTCGCATCTCCGAGTTGATTCTGGTGGGGCCCTTTGAAGGGCTCGTGGCCGATACCCTCAACAACTACTTTGTGGAGCAGATCGCCATCGACGGCCTGAACGTTCTTTTTCAGGTGCAGAGTGATGACCGTGAGAGCGGGGCGCTGATATTCCAGTTGGGTGCTGGCGAGGTTGCGGGAGACGGGTACAAGTTCATTGACGAAGGAGCCCCCCTCAATTGTGTTTTGCAAGGCGACCTCTTTCAGTCCTCTGAACCCTCGAAGCTGGTGTTGCCCAACGCGGCCCTCGATCCGCCAACGTTGCCGGTCAATGAACTGGACGTTGCAGGTGTGGTGAGCGAGGACGGCACGGCTTTGACCCAGGGCAGTCTGGTGGGGGCTCTGACCATGGAAGATGGCGAGGCGATCAAGATCCTGAGCCTCCCTCTGGCGACTTTCCTGGCCGATGCGGAGATCGAGCCTGATCTCGACCTCGACCAAGATGGCACCATGGATGCCTGGGCTTTTGAGTTCACCTTTCTCGCCACCGAAGCCACCGTCGAGGAGGCGGAATGAGGCGGGGAGTGTTTGTCGTAACCGTCTGCCTACTATTGCTGCTGCCAACGGTGGGCACCGCGCAGATCAAGCTCGTGGAGAAGGGAAAGCGCCATCAGGAGACCAGCGCCACTGACTGGCAGCGCCATCCCACCACGGGTAAGTACTTCACTGAAAGCTGGACCGTGGCGGCCCGCTCGAAGCAGGGTCACATCATGTATCTCAATTTCCTCTACTCCAATATCGGGGTCTTTGCCGGGTCAGCTGCGGTCAATCTGGCATTCAGACATCCGGGCAAGGAGGGCAAGCATTACGTCTTCGAGTACAAGCAGTCTGAGTGGGGGGAGGATTCCAAGATTGGGCGCATCGGCGTGGGCACCAACTGGATGGCCTTGAAGGATGGCAAGGGAGTGTTGCGCATCAAGGAAAAGAACGTAGCCATGGCGCTGGAGCTCAAGCCGTGGACCAGAGGAGCGAGACTGCACACCGGCAAGTACACCGTCGGGAAGGATAACTGGGTGCAGGTTTTCAACCACGTGCCTCGGGCGACGATCTCGGGCGAGGTCACCATCGACGGGGATTCCTTTCAGTTTGATGGCGATGCTTTCGTCGACCACTGGGCCCAGACCCTCCTGGCCACGGATTATTGCAAGCGAATGTATACTGTGAGGTTCTTCCATCAGGACTACACGGTGGCGCTGCTCATTCAGGAACCCCAGAAGAAGGTGGGGGAAGGGCAGATCGTTCAGGTGATGGTAACGGACCGCAAGGGAGTCATTTCCTTTGGTGCGCCCTTGAAACTGAGCGGCAAAGAGAAGAAGAAGGATCCTCAGGGGCACGAGTACGCGACCACCTACGAAATTGAATATGGCAAGGCCGGGGATAGAGTCCATCTGCAAGGTACGTTCAGTGGCGGCAAGCTGTGGGACCGCGATGCCATCCTCGACCAGCTCAGCGCGGCCCAGAAACAAGTGGTGAAGTGGGTGGCGGGCAATCCCGTTGTCTATCGATTGGAAGGGGCAGCGGACCTGACGCTGACTGTTGATGGGCAAACTACAGAACTAAACGGGCCGGCGCTCATGGAGAGCATCGTCCTCTCGGAGGAGTAGTTGCGCAAGCGGTCAACAGTCTGGGCCTCTTGGGGTCTGATGCTCTTGCTGGTTGCCCCGGCCATGGTGCGTGCCGAAGGTTATCTGGCCACGGATTTCGGGGTTCGCAGGATGGCTGCGAGGGCCGTCATCGCCCATGCTGACGATGGCACCGCCATGACCCATAACCCGGCGTGTTTGCTGCTGCTCCCGGGGACTACCCTTTACGTCGGGCACACCGCATCTGTCGGGGCCATGGGGCTGCGTGTTTATGATGCCGAGGGACAACTTGCCCCCGCCCAGGAGATTACTCCCGAGCACTGGTACGGCCATCTGCCCTATCTCGCGGCGGTGAGTGACTTCGGGGTCCCGTGGTTGCGCATCGGCACTTCCGTCAATCTGGCCCGGGCCCGCTGGCTGGAATTCGCCCCAACGGCGCTGAGCAACGTCAGCCTGGTCAACGATACCGCCTGGACCTTGCGCTGGGGTACCGTTGCCGCCTTTCGCATCAGCCCGAAATTCAACCTTGGCGTGGGCATCAGCCTGCTCCACACAAGGCGACAGTGGTCGTTGGGGGCGACTGCGGCCAACTCCGGAATTCTGCCCGAAGAGGTGGGCAATCTGTTGGAGCGAGAGGGGAGCGGCACGTCCTACAACTTCAATCTGGGATTCCATTTTCGCCCGGTCCGCCCGCTGGAGATTGGGGTCGTCTTTGAGACTGGCACCCTCATGGAGATGGCCGGCGATGTGCGCGGCACGAGTTTGACCCACACCACCTCCTTCGCCATTCCGTTTCAGCTCAGCGGAGGGGCTCGTTGGACCTTCGCCGAGCATTTCGCGCTGGCAGCAGATGTGCGTATGTGGCATTTCCAGGTCCACCAGGAAGAGCGCTCCAATTATGGGGCGGGCATCGGTGAGGTGGGCATACCGAGGAACTACGAGCAATCCTACGCCTGGTCGACGGGGCTCTCATATCTACCCTCTCCTGGACTCGAAGTAATGGTTGGCTATGAACAGGAGTTCTCGGGAGCCCCGGCCAATACGTACCAGTTGGTCGATCCCACCCGTGACGGGCAGAGTGTTGGCCTCGGGGCGAAATTGGAGGTTCTTCCTGGACTTGATGTCGGCGTGGGTGTGGCCCAGACCTGGTTTGATCTGCTGGACATCCAGGGGAGCGCATTGCCTGACCCTTTCAACGCCAAGGTACGGGCGAGCATGACGGAGGTGACGGTTGACGTTCAGTGGACCATGTAGGGTGCTGGGGGTTCTGCTGGCGCTCCTTGGTGGGAGCGCCACCCTTCAGGCTGGTGGTTTCTCGAACATGGAATTCGGCACTCGCCGCATGGGGATGTTTGCGGTTATTGCCAAGCCCGACGACGCCACGGCAATCTTCCACAATCCGGCCGGGCTGGTCTTGACCAGTGGCTCGACATCATATCTCTCCCTGGCCTGGTGGCTGGTCGGTGCCGAGACTCGACTGTATGACAGCGAGGGGGCATTGCACCCCGAGGAGAACATCGTCCCGGACCGGGCCCAGGCGCTGAATCCGTTTCTGGGGTTCACTACGGATTTTGGGACCCGGCGCTTTCGAGCGGGCATTGCGGCCTATGCCCCTAACGTTTTCGGGACTGCTCTGCCCATAGATGAGCCAACCCGATACCTGGCCTTGGATGCGCTCTTCATTGCCGCCCGGTTTACCACCAGCGTGGCCTACCAGGTAACCGACCAGCTTGCGGTCGGTGCCAACGTCAACTTGCTGACCATGTATCTGAGCGTTGCCAGCATGCTCAATGCCTCGGTGCTCAACAATCCGGACAACAAGTTCAAGGAGGGCATCGAAGAGTATGACGGGCGCCTGGACATTGAGGGGGTTGACTACGCCGTTTCCTGGGACCTGGGATTGCTCTTCGAGCCGACTCCAGGGCTGCGTCTGGGGGCTGTCTTTGCCAGTGGCGTGCCGGTAGAACTGGAGGGCGATGTGACCTTCACCAGCGCGGACGGCGAGGTGGTGACGTCCACCCAGAAGACCACTTTTGCCATCCCCTTTACGTTGCAGGGCGGCATCAACTACGAGATTGCCACGGATTTCGAATTGGCTGCGGATATTCGCTACTGGCACTATCAGGTGAATCAGGAGCAACGGACGACTCTGGGTCAGCCGATTATGGGGCTGACCGGGCTCGTGTCGCCGCGACGCTATGGCAATTCCCTCAATATCGGTGTTGGCCTACTGCATCGTTTCGCACCGGGCTGGGAGGTCATGGTCGGGTATCAGCACGACTGGTCACCCATCCCGCCAGAGTCAATCACCGTGGAGAATCCCAACGGCGACCGCCACGGCGTCGCCACCGGGGTTCGCTGGTACCCATCGGGAGGTCTGCGGGTGGGGCTGGCACTGGTGCGAAATTGGTTCGAGATGATCAACAATCAGGAGAGCAAGTCGAACCCGCCGAGCAACGCCAAAGGCGTGGGCTCCAATACTGCCCTCGGCCTCGACCTCTCATGGACCATGTGACATGAACCTCTGGACCAAGTTGAAGGGCCTCAAGGCTGTTGGTTTCGGCAATGCCTTCCAGTCGCTGCTGTATGGCTTCAAGCGTGACCGCGTGGACCGCCGGCAGTTGCCACGGGAACCCCGGCAGCGGGCGGTGGCGCCGGGGCCGGTGCTGGCGGCGAATGCCCAGGCCGGTGGCTTGAAGCTGATCTTCCAGGAGGCGCAGCTCGAGGTCCAGTTTCTGGCCGAGGATTTCGTGCGAGTCACCTGGCAACCCGGTGAACTGCCGGTCGGCTATACCATTGCCCGCTCCGTCTGGCCCACCGTCTCCACCGACTACAGTGCCACCGATACTGGGTGGTCGGTCACCAGCCGGAGCCTGCGTGTAGAGGTTGATGCCACGGGGGCGATTCGCCTGTTGCTCAGGGACGGCGCGCTGGTCCGCAGCGACTTGCCGCCCACGCGGCAGGGTCTAGTGTGGCGGGTTGCCGGCGAGCTCACCGCCGATGAACGCATCTACGGACTGGGGGAGCGTACACGGCGACTCAATTTGCGAGGCCATACTTTTCGCAATTGGAATCGCGAGCCAAAGGGGGCCTACACGCATGGGGATGACCCGCTTTACATCAGTGTCCCCGTCTACCTCTCAATGCGACAGGGAGGCTCGCATCTGGCCTATTTCGAGAACAGCTTCAATTCTACTTTCAGTTTTGCGAAGGGCAGTAGCCACGAGTTCGGCGGCGGTGCGCTGCGCTACTACGTGGCGGTAGGCCCTCCGTCGCTTTGCATGGACCGCTACTCCGCGCTCACCGGGCGTCCGTCCATGCCGCCGCGCTGGGCGCTGGGTTATCACCAGGCCCGCTGGAGCTACATGGACGAGGCGGAAGTTCGCCAGTTGGCGGCAGACTTCCGGCACCACGAATTGCCGTTGCAGGCCATCCATCTAGACATCCATTATATGGACGGGTATCGGGTGTTCACGGTTGACCAGAAGCGGTTTCCGGACCTGCCGGCCCTCACCAGCGAGTTGCGGGAAGGGGGCGTGCGCACGGTGGTGATCCTGGACCCGGGCATCAAGGCTGAGCCGGGCTACGAAGTGTACGACAGCGGCCTGGAGGCCGGGGTTTTCTGCCGTTATCCAGATGGTGAACTGGCAGTGGGACCGGTCTGGCCCGGGCCCTGTGCCTTCCCCGATTTCACCAATGCTGAGTCCCGGGAGTGGTGGGGTGACCACTACGGACGCATCGTCGACTGGGGAGTTGACGGAATCTGGCACGATATGAACGAAGTGGCCGTTTTTGCGGCCCACGGGGAGCCGACTTTGCCGTTGGCGACTCGCCATGACTTTGACGGCCGCGGTGGGGACCACCGGGAGGGGCACAATCTCTATGCCCTGCTTGAGGCCCGGGCCGGGTACGAGGGGATGCAGCGAGCCCGCCCCGAGGCTCGTCCCTGGATTCTCTCGCGGTCGGGCTGGGCGGGGGTGCAGCGCTACGCCTGGACGTGGACTGGCGACTGCGAAAGTGACTGGTGGACGTTGGGTCAGTCGGTGCGCATCGCGCTGGGCTTAGGCCTTTCCGGGATCCCATACAACGGGCCGGACATTGGCGGCTTTGGCGGGGATCCTTCGGCGGAGCTATTCACACGGTGGTTCCAGGCTGGTGCTCTGCTGCCCTTTTTCCGGACACACTGTGCGGTCTTCGCTCCCCGGCGGGAGCCCTGGGTTTTCGGGGAGCCGACGTTGGCCATCGTGCGCGAGTTTCTGCAATTGCGCACGTCCCTGATGCCCTACCTTTACACCCTGGCGTATGAGGCGAGCCAGACCGGGGCGCCGCTGGTGCGGCCGCTCTTCTGGGAGTTCCCGGACCGATTCGAACTCAGCGAGGTCGATGACCAATTCTTCCTGGGGCCGTCGTTGCTGGTGGCTCCGATCATGGAAGAAGGGGTCACTAGCCGAACGGTGGTGTTGCCTCCTGGGCGCTGGTTCGATTTCTGGACCGAGGAGATTCTTGAGGGGGGGCAGGCGATGGTGGCCGAGGCCCCGCTGGCGCGTATTCCGATCTTCGTTCGGGATGGTGCTGCGCTTCCCCGGGTTCATGGTGACGAGTTGGAATGGCACGTCTATGTGGCCTCAGCGAAGACCCCGCAAAAGGGCAATTTCAACCGTCTCTACAGTGATGCCGGAGACGGCTACGGACCGCACCGATACGAGCGCATTGAGGTTCGTACCGGGCGTGGTGAAGTAAAGGTATCGAGGAACGTAATTCGAGGGACCGGCTACCCCGCTCCCGAGCTTTCAGTGCGTCTTCACGGACTGTCCCAGGAACCGTAGATAGACGACCTTCAGGCCATTTCAATATTCTTCTAAAGTCCCCTGGTTCAGCGCCGTCAGGCCCCCCTACATCCCGGTCGCAAAGACGTACCAAGTTGCACGGAATGACACAACGAATCGATGGTCCGCCATCGCGTTTCATAATGAAGGAGGAGGTTATGGAAAAGGCACTGCAAGCACTGGTTTTGAATCTCATAGTGATGGCTGTTTTCGGCATGCTGGTCGCCCTGGCAATTATCGCCATCCAGTCTGCCGCCGCCGACGAGGGCGATGCGCAAATGCGAACCCACGTCATGATGGAAGTCCCCCCCGGTCAAGCGAATACCGTGAGTCTGTTGGGTCACTGAGTTGACTGTCATCTTCCCAAGCTGACAGGCAGGGCCTGTTCCCGTGGCTGCCGAGGTGCTGCGCGACCTCGGCGAGGCGCCATGCGAGCCGTTCATATGTGTCATCC
>CALGBT010000591.1 GCA_937884235.1 uncultured Pseudomonadota bacterium | reverse complement strand
CCAGCTGGTCACCTATCACAATGGCCCCACCGGCGAGGAATTCCTGCTCAACTCCAACGGCGACGGCGACGGCGGCGGTGCCCAGGGCTATCCAGATGTTGCCGCCGCCCCCGGTGGCTTCATCGCGGTCTACGAGGACGACAGTCTGCACATCAACGGGGAAACAGGTCTGGCCGCGCGCCTCTTCGACCTCGCGGGAACCCCTGACGGGGCGGCCAAGCCGCTCGTGATCTCTGGACCAGCGGTTAGCTATCCGGTGGTCGCAGCTCAGGCCGATGGAAGTTTCATGGTCGCTTACGGCACGCACTTCGATGCCGATGAGCAGCCTTGGCAGGATGGGGTCAAGGTCATGCCGGTGGAAGCGAACCTGGCCAAGGAGGAACCGGTTGCTGCCAGCATCTACGGAGCCGATTTCCAGAAGTTCGTGCGCCTGGCCACCAACGTGAACTTCGGCCACACCATGGTCGTCTGGGAGTCCTGTCCATACGACCAGTACAATGAGAGCCTGGACATTCCCGGGCAGGATGGCGATGGCTGCGGCATCTTTGCCCGCATCTACGGTGATTGATGGGGAGGTAGCACATGCGCAAGGTTGTTACTTCTGCCCCATCGTTTCCGGAAGCTCAGCTTGATGCGTTGCTGACTCTGGAGTGCGGTGTCCGTTGGCAAGTTGCTTGTGGCGATGCCGGCCATTGGCGGGTCGGATTCTATTCGCCCGCCGAGACTTCGGCCGCCGCCATCCAGGAACTCGAGACCCACAACTGTCCCGAGTTCTTCCTGTTGCTCACGGGCCGCCTGGTGCTCGTCTTGCGGGATGAAATGGGTACTCGGGAGGTTGAACTGAAACCCGGCAAGCCGATCCTCGTCCAGGCCGCGCACAGCGGTTACTGTCCTGGTGGTGCCCATTCCGGGGTCGCCATAGTTGTCGAGCGAGATGCATTTGAAACCACCTATGAGCTGTATGCAGGGTAGGGCCAGTGGCGAAGAAGAAATCTGAAACCTATTACGTTGTCTCCTACCGTGATTCCAAGGACAACGACGTGAAACGCCTGACGGTTCGCTCTATCTCAGATTCCAACCTGGGGCTGACCTTCGTGGCATTGTCTGACTTCGTCTTCAAGGATTCGGTCATCATCGATCCCGGCGAAGAAGACCTCAAGGACCGCTTCGCCGATACGCAGCGACTCCACCTTTCCATCTACTCGATCCTCTCCATCGAGGAGAAGGGGGCAGCCAACAAGGGGCTGAAATTCAAACATGACAAGGGGCAGCTGCTGGTGCTCCCGACCCACCGCTCAGAAGATAGCTGAGCAGCAGGGCTGAGGTCCGATGAGTATTCGCCAATGGGTTCTGGTCCTTGCCGTTAGCCTGGTCGCTTGTAGCGGTTCGAGCGCGGGCAGCGACATAGCTCTCCCTGACGTGAGCATGACCAATGCCGATGTCGTGACAGGCGAAGTTCTTGACCTTCGAATCAGTGATTCACCTGAACCCATTGCCGATGTCCTGGACCTGCGGTCCGCCGAAGACCTTGCAGCCCCCGACGTGCCCTGGGTTTTTG
>CALGBT010000590.1 GCA_937884235.1 uncultured Pseudomonadota bacterium | reverse complement strand
CGGTCAGCATCAGGGCCAGAGTGTGAGGCCCATCAGGAGTCTTACCCTCGAGCTGAGTCTTCAGGTCGGGCGGCATCAGCTTCAGCATCTCTGCCGTCTCACCTTCCCCCAGCACGGGCACTGCCGTGGGGTCCATCAGACGCACGGAGTACTCGCTGGATTTCACCAGGTGCGACACCTCGACCTCGTTGCCCTCCACCGCTTCGTATTCCAGGGAGGAAGCGAAGGGTAGGGTGAGGCCGGGCAGATTTCGTACCACCACGTTGGTGCGGTCGAACTCAGTGGCATTGACCAGCGCCGCGTAGTCAAAGTCCTTGGTACCCCGAATGACCATCTTGCCCCGGCGCACCGAGTGGGGCAGGGTCACCTTGTTGTTGTGCACGGCATCCATCACCAGGTCCTTGTTGACCGTGACCCCGTAGGGGGCCATCAACTCGTCAGCATTGCTGCTAGTGGAGTTGATGGCGAAGTAATCGTTGGTGATTTGGGGGTTGGGATTGAAGGGCCCCATCTTCTTGATGGCCTCCTCCGAGAAGCTGGCCAGCGAGACATCGAAGTTGTCCACCAGCACCAGCAGCGTACCGCCCGCCATGACAAACTGGTCAATTTCATAGCGTTCCCGATCACTGAGCTTCTGGCGCGCCCCGAAGATCACCAGTGCGGCAATGTCGTCGGCGATGGCTTGCGAGGCATCCACCCGGGTAACATCAAAGTCCTTGTCGGTGAAGAGGCCGTTGCCGATGGACATGAGAATCTGGTTGACCTGATCCTGCAACTGGAGGGCGACGCCGATGAAGCGCTCGTGAATGGGATTGTTCTGGCCCATCATCTGCGCCACCTTCGGGTCGATGACCAGATTCTCGGTGGGGAAGGGGCAGAATTCGTCGTGACCGCAGACAAAGCCGATGCGCTGCTGCCCAGGGGCCTTCTTCAGCATGTCCCGGAAGGCCTTGGCATCAGCCAGCAACATGCCCAGTACCTTCTTCAATTCCATGATCTGCTGGACGTTTGGCGGGTCCTCGCCGAGCTTCTCTGCAAAGCTCTTGTATACCTGCACGTAAGCCTCAATCCCGCCCTTCTGCTCCTTGGTGCCGAGGCCGGAAAGGAAGGCATCAAAGCGCTTATGCTGACCCTTGAGCGGGAGCCCCTTGGCCTCCAGGACCGCGGCGATACCAGTACACTTCTCTTCAATGCGGTCCCGGTTCTTGGCCAGCGCCGCCGCCTCTTCTTCCATGTTCTCAATGGGCTTCAGCAGTCCTTCGATGCCCGACACTTCCTGCTTTTCGTCTTCCTTCACCTCAAAGGCGGTCACTTCCTTGCTGCACTCTGAAACGGCTTCCCAGAGGGCATCGGAGGCCTCGGTGAGATGGCGGATCTTGCGGCCATTCTCCACCCGGTCCTGCAGGCGCAACAGCCGCTTGGTGATCTCAAATTCAAAGATGTTGGGGTCCAAGGCCTGCTCGTAGACCTCAATCTCCCCTTCGTAGTGGAAGGTTGCCCCCAGGACATAGCGGGTCATCTCCAGCTTGCCCTCTTTGACCGTGGCTTCGTCCGCGACGAAGGGCTGGAGGCCAGCTTCCTCCGCCTTGTTGACCGTGTCTTCGGTGACCTCGACCAACTCCACCATCGACTCGGCGTGGCTGCGGAATTCCGTCAACTTGTCACGAAACTTCCGGTCGATGCCTCGCAGGATAAGATCCTGGCCCCACTCGCCCTTAATCTTCTCGGGCAGCTTGGCGCTGATGTAAATGCGCACTTCCAAGGGGGAAACACCGTCAACGGTGACCAGCGATTGCAGCACTTCGACGCTCTGGGGAGAGAGTGAGTTGACGTTGTTCTGCGTCAGGTCCACTCGACCAAAGAGGTAGGTCGAGGCCACGTTGACCAGGATCAGACCGATGACCAGGGCCAGCAGCAGCACTGCCGTGTTGGCAACCCTCACAGTCGTCCCTGATTTCTTATTGGTAGCCATGGTACCCTCCTAGTTCCAGCGTCGGCGGTTGAGGGAGAAGGTCGCAACAACCAGACAGATTGCCGTCATGGTTACGAAGAAGACCAGGTCCCGGGTATCGAGCACGCCGCGGGTGAAGTTGGTGAAATGGGCATCGAAGCTGACATAGGCTGCCACATCTTTGGCCCCTTCCCAGAATGCCTCGAGGATCTTGTCGATGAAGAAGAAGAGGCTCGAGAGCACTGCCCCCACGATGTAGGCGACAATCTGCGAACCGGTCCAGGCCGACGACATGATGGTTACCGCAATGAAGCTGGCACCGATGAGTGCGAGGCCCAGATAGCCGCCGAAGATGGCCCCGCCATCGGGGTCGCCCAAGGAGACCAGAATGAGCGGGTAGACCAGAGTCAGCAGCAGTGTCACCGCCAGAAAGCCCAACGCCCCCACGAATTTGCCCAGAATGATCTCGGCATCCGAAACAGGCAGCGTCGCCAGCAACTCAAAGGTACCCAATCGCTTCTCCTCAGAGACCAGCCGCATGGCGACTGCGGGGAGGTAGAAGACGAAGAACGCCGGCACCAGCCCGAAGAAGCTGCGCAGGCTCGCTTCACCGTTTTCAAAGAAGCTGTCCACCACAAAGAACTTCAATCCAACCACCACCAGAAAGACCGAGATGGCCACGTAGGCGATGGGGGACGAAAAATACGAGATAAACTCTCGCTTGCCGATTACCCAGATATTCCGCATGGTCTACTCCTGTGTCAGCTTTCTAAAGAGGCCCTCGAGGTCGAGCAACTCACGACGCACCTCCAGCAGAGCCCACTTCTGGGCACTCGCCAGAGTCACCGCAAGGGACCGCAAATCGGCTTCTCCCTTGCCCCGCAATTCGAATTCCAACTCACCGGGAATGCCCACCGGGCGCGCCCTGGCCGCTTCCACCCATTCCTGCGCCCGCAGCACCTCCAGGACCTTCGCCTCGGTGACCGTTTCGCTGGCCTGAAGCCGCAGTACTACCGGGGGATTGCTCATCTGCTCGCGCTGCAGCTGCTCCGGCGTGCCATTGGCAACCAGGCGACCGCGATGAATGATGATGACGCGGTCGCAGGTGGCCAGGACCTCGGGGAGGATGTGGGAAGACAAAATGACCGTGCGCTCGCTGCCCAGTTCCTTGATGAGCGACCGGATCTCCACCACCTGGTTGGGGTCGAGACCCACCGTCGGCTCGTCCAGCACCAGGATCTCCGGATCGTGAATCAGCGCTTGAGCCAGGCAGACACGCTGGCGGTAGCCCTTGGAAAGGGTCCCGACAATCTGGCCCAGGACGTTGCTGATGCCGCACTTCGAGGCCACCAGCTCCAGGCGCTCGGCGAGTTTCTTCCCCGAGAGCCCCCGCAACTGGCCAATGTACTTGAGGTAATCGTAGGCGATCATGTCCGTGTAGAGCGGTGCGCTCTCGGGCAGGTAGCCAAACTTGTGGCGCACCTCCCGGGAATGCTCCTGCACATCCTTGCCGCCAATGCGGACCTTGCCCGCCGACGGAGGAATGAAGCAGGTCATGATCTTCAGGCAGGTGCTCTTACCCGCCCCGTTGGGCCCGAGGAACCCCACAATCTCTCCCTTGTTGACTTTGAAAGAGATCCCCTGGAGTGCCTCGATGTCGCCGTAACGCTTGGCCAGCCCGTCCACTTCGATCATCGCTGTAGCCGTTGTCTCTGCCATCTTGCTCCTCGCTGCTATGTTCAACTTTCGCCCACGCACGGAGGCGCGTGCCCGTTTCCGTTACCTAAATGCATCCCAACAGTGCTTAGCGCACGATATTCCATAAAACGCCGGTTAAAGAAATGTATTTCTCAGCGATGTCAAGTTGGACCTTGGTGTCATGCCTGAGCGTAGCCGAAGGATCTCCTTGCACCACCCACTACGCCCGCAGCACCAAATTAGTCCCCACGCTCCTCCCAGTACGCACCTCAATACCCCGACACTTCACCCGAAACAGAAACCAGGTCGGCACCGTAGTCCGACCAAAGAGCGTCTCAAAATTCCCCTGCCCCTTACTGATGATCAAATCCGCCTCGTCGTATATCCGCCGAAACTCCTCAGAGCAGGCAGGGGTCCAGGTGCCCGGAATCGCCGCGCCATTGTCCACCACCCGCACAATCTCCATCAGCCCCGACTCACGAGCATCTTCCAGGGTGGCATCGTTCAGTATGGCACCGCCCCGCACCGCCACCGTGAGCCGGTCTCGCGGCAGCAGTCGCAGGAAGGGTTGGTCAAAAACAATCTCGCCCGCGTTGTCAGCCAGGTAGAGGATCTTCGTCGCGCGGCCAATGTGGTCCCGCAGCGCAAGAATGGCCGTATCGTCCAGGGGGCAGGCCAGGGTCTCTTCAATGGTCCCCAGCAACTCGTCCACCAGCACCTCTTCCCGCGTCGCCAGATCAATGACATTGCCGGCAATGGCTATGCGCAGTGCTGTGTCGAAAGGGTCTGCCGCTGCGTTCACCCGGGCCTGCAAATCCGGCAACAGCCGCAAGGCCAACTCCGTCGCCCGCCGCTTGGCCGGTCCGAACGGATCCGCCACACCGGTTGCCGTTGCTACCATCTCACAGAAGACACCGGTATGGATCGGCGAAGGCTGGTCATAGTCAGCCTCAGCCAGATATCCCAGCACCGCCCGCAAGGTCCGGGCAATAGTAGCCTCATCCGCCCCCACCATCTCCAATATCCGATGCGCCTGAGTAGCCAGACAGGGCAAACAAAGCGCCTGCGTATTCATCGCATGCTCCACGCACTACCTCCATTCTTCCCATGCTCGGTCACAGTGGTACCCACGGCGGCAGCGTAGCGAGCCGTGGGCCGCGCCGCCCCACCCATAGTCAACAACACCCCCCAACCCACTGCACAATACACCCCCCACAAGCCTCGTCCATCTCCTGCAAGTAAATACAAAACTCCTCCGGGCCACCCTCAAAATCCACCCACTCCCCGTCAACAGGCACCAGCCAGCTTTCCGTGCAGCTGCAAACCCCGCATTCATACCGGGCAACCGCCACCTCAAGCAGCTCCGGCGGCGGGCTGATCTCCTCTCCGAAATCACCGGCCGAATCCGGGTAGTAAACATACGAGCTGAAGCCATCCATACAGCCCTCATAGCACTCGCAGCCGCTATGCACTTCCACACATTCGGCCAGCCAGGTCTCTTTGCAGTATCCCATGTAAGAATCACAGAAGAAGAAGGCACACGGACACCAATGGGAGTCTACGCAGACCTCGCCCTCACCGCAGTCCACATCGTCCCAGCACTGGACTTCTTTTTCAGGCACAACAAAGCAGGTGCCAGAGTCAGTGCCCGCACCCACGCACCGCGTCCCTTCCGGACAGTCAGCATCATCGGTGCAGCAGCCCACCGCGGCCGGCGTGCATTTGCCCTCTTCAGTGCCACAGTTCATGTCACAGGTACAGACCTGCGCTCCGGCACAAACATGGAATTCCGGACAAGTCTCGTCCGAGTAACATCTCGTCTTGTTCGGCTTGCGCTGGCAGGTGCCCAGCAACCCCTGTCCGGTACTGCCCAGGCAGAAGAGCGGCGCGGTGCAGTCATCGTCCGAGTCACAGCATGCCCCATGGTTCTGGATGTCCTCGCCAGATACGAAGTCATCAAAGCCCGTGACGTCCGGCTCCACCCTGGTCTCACCTGCCGCCCCATCAGGAACGTCAATTGGCTGAACGTCGGCGCGGCTGGGACCCGAATCAACTGCCCCCACATCCACCGCCTTCTTCCCCGAAGAAGAACAACCCGCCACCAGAAAGAGCACAACCAGAGTCTCCAAACGCCTCATCGTAAGCCCCCATAAGTACGCTCCCTATACTGGCACCACCATAACCCATGTTTCCAAAGCAAAGCCAGCATGCTCGCAGCCCACACCAGCACATCTCGGTTGCTCGGCAGTGTGTCTCTCCCCTCGCAGGGGAGATGGCCCGCCAGGGCCAGAGGGGTGGCGAGGCGCGGCAAGACCTCGCTCCCTCAAGCCTCACCACCTCCCCCGCACCACGGTTGACAACGTACACCATTACACCTATTCTGTTCCCGTAGGAGGCAACCCATGGCACTGAACATCAAGAACCGCGAAGTCGAGGCCCTGGCAACGGAAATCGCGGCCCGCACCGGCGAGAGCAAGACCGAGGCCATACGCAAGGCTTTGCAGGAGCGGAAAGAGCGCCTCGCCTTTCGCATCGCCCACGACCACCGCCGTATCCGGGTGCAGGAGTTCCTCGAGCAGGAAGTCTGGAATGGAATTCCCGCTGCCATGCTCGGCAAGCCCATGAGCAAGCAGGAAAGAGAGAAGCTCCTCGGATATGGACCAGAGGGAGTATGATCGTTGATTCCTCAGCTATCATCGCAATTGTCTTCCGGGAACCCGGGCACGAGCGGCTCATCGACGCGTTGACGACCGAGAGCAGCCCGGGCATCGGCACCCCGACCCTGGCCGAAACTGGAATCGTCCTCAGCGCCCGCCTGCAGCGCAATGCCCGAGGCCTGCTCAGCCGCCTCATCCAGGACTTCGGCTTGGTCGAAGTCCCCTTTGGCGAGGAGCACTGGCGCACCGCCCTCGATGCCTATCTGCAATTCGGCAAAGGTCGTCATCCTGCGGCCCTCAACTTTGGCGACTGCCTCACCTACGCCGTCGCCCACCTCGCCAACGAACCACTCCTCTTCACCGGCAAGGATTTCACCCACACCGATATCAGACCTGCACTGCCGTAGTCCCGCATGCTCGGCGACAGGGGTACCCACGGCGGCCGCGCAGCGAGCCGTGGGCTGCATCGCACTGCCCAGATCCATGATCGTACTCACCCTCGGCCCTGGACGGTGGGAGCGAGCTGTGGGCTGCGTTGCACCACGATCCCCGTCCTCCTCAGCGCCCCACAGCCCCCCGCTCGGCGAGGCATCGCCCCGCCTGCCGCCGGGGGCACCTCCGTAGCCCCTCACAACAGACGTAGGTTTTCCCTTGACACAAACCACAATCCGGCTTAAATCTGGGGCGTTGATTTGATGCGGGAATAACTCAGTTGGTAGAGTGTCAGCTTCCCAAGCTGAACGTCGCGAGTTCGAATCTCGTTTCCCGCTCTCAGAAGGCCCTGAAATGAGGGCCTTTTCTTGTTGTTGTAACTAAAGTAAATTCCCCTCATAACCCCTGGGGTACTGCAAAGGGTACTGTTTTGTCTGGGAAATGACTTCACCCGGCCCCGCAGTTCACGTTTTTGGCCTCATCGAGTGTCAGGGGATACTGGGGACCGGTCCCGTGCTCCGAACCGGTCCCCACGCTTGGTGGTGCTTACGGAGTTTCTTCCTTGCTCTTCACGTAGTTGACCAGTGCAACGACGTTGCCGATGGCCTGCCGCTTTTCGTCTGAGCCGACCTGGCTGTAGTGCTCGGTCATGGATAGGCTGGAGTGCCCCATCAAGGCCTGCTGCACGGTGAGCCCCACGCCGGCCTGCCTGAGCATGTTCTGAAAGGTGCGACGAAGGTCGTGGGCCGTTACGTTCCAGCCCAGTCCCATCACCTTGCATACCTTCGCCCACGCTTTACTACAGGACCCGGGAAGCCGGTAGTCACCGAACCTGCCAGGAAACAGAAGTCCTTTTTCGGCCCCGGGGTTTTCGGACGCCAGCAACCAGTCGTGGTGTTCCTTGATTACCAGCATGACTCCGGGGTCCAGGGGCAAGTATTTGTGAGTGTCGGTCTTGGTCCGGGAGACCCTCCCCTTGGTGTGGGACTGCACAACACGCAGTTCCCTCGCTTCTTCGTCGATGTGCTCGATGTGCAGGGCTGCTGCCTCGCCCCACCGTAATCCGTAGAGCGCCAGGATGAGGGTGATGGGGTAGTGCTCGGGGTGCCACTTCTCCATCAACAACAGGAATTGTCGCAGCTGAGCAAGATTGAGGTACCGGTTCGCCTTAGGGCTTCTCGGTTTGTTGACCGCCTTGAGGCCGATGGCGGGGTTGACCTGCAATCCGAACTCGACCACGGTATCCCTCAGGACGTTGCGGAGTACGGCAACCCAGCCTGCGATGGTCCATTGCGAGTATCTCCCCCCGCCCGGTTTCCTTAGTCCCCCGACTCTGATTTGCCACTGCCTGATGTCCATGGGCGTAAGGGCATCAACGTATACGTCGCCGAGGTATGGCAAGATGAACTTGTCCAGTGCGCTGATGAACTGCTTGAGGGAGTTTGGGCGCAGGCCCTCATTCTTCTTCTGCACTATCCAGAGCTGTGCGAAGTCCGTAAGGGTCCTCCGCTGCTTCTTCCCGGCTGGGTTGTACTCGGCCCTGTGCACTTCTTCTAGGAATCCGGCTCTCTCTGCGGCTGCCGCTGCTGCGGTTTCCGCCATGGACCAGCGTGACCGGTCCAGAACCTTGCTTGTCCTCGGGCACTTGAACTGCACTCGTAACCGGTACTGACCAGTCTGTGCGTCTCTGCGCACGCCCGGGTGTTTCGTCTTCTTGAGTTCGTTCCACCTCACTGCCATGGCGTTCTCCTTCTTCGAAAGTGCAACTACTCTCCCCGCATCCCCGGGGCACCTCGCAACTTCTGATGTGCTGGTCAAGCTCTGCGGAGTTGAAGAACAGTTTGCGCCCGAGCCGGTACGTACGTAGCCCTGTTCGTCGAGCAAAATCTCGAGCGCCCTGAGTGGTGCTGAACCCAAGCATTCGGGCAACCCTGGCCGTTGAGAGCCACGTGTCCCCGCTAGCCTCAGCTACCGTCAATGCAGAACTCCCCATCACACTGCCACCTCCTGTGTCGTTGGATTGGTCCTCCTTCGATATTCTTATAGCCGGTTTGGGAGGTGTTCTTGAGCCTGTCCGCTCCTGAACTCCCGGCAGGGATGGTGAGGCCTTTGCTTCGTGTGATTTGTGACTCTTCTTCATCGCCAACACTGCGTTATGCAGACACACAGGCACTCAAGCTGTAAATCTGCGGTGTGTATTGTGACGGCACCATTGCCTTCAGCCAGTGCAATGGCTGCCCGTCCAGTAATTGTCCGTAGATTCCCTGATCGTCTACGTGCGATCATGTCTTTCTCCCCAACCTCTCAAAAAGTAGTTGACCCCACCTTCCACCCTTACTATGATGGGGCTGGATCAGGCATTATATTCGGGATGTCCGGCCGAGTCAAGGTCATCTTACGAAGGAGGCACCATGTTGGAAAATCAGGCAGCGGGAATTGCCAGACTCAAACGTGATGTGGTTATGGCGAGGGGGATCGGGGAGAATCCGTTGGTGGCCCTGACCCCAGCAATGGTTGAAATGCTCGTGGCAATGGCCACGGACGAGTCTACGTCTGATATTGACAAAACCATCGTCGATGAGGTTCTTGCGGATATCTTCGGCGAAACGACTCGTCGGGCAGAAGGTGCTGCGACCCTCGTTTGTCTGGATGGGCTGGACACTCCGCTGGACCTGGCCCCGGCAGAGCGGTCCACCTGCATAATGGTCGGGCTCATCGCAACGCTTCACTTCACCTCGGCGGACTTGCCCTCGAGCGCACGAGACCTTAAGGATAAGTACAACAGAGACGGGAAGCCTCCAGCAACTCCCAGCGAGTATGGCCGCTTGTTGCTTACCGAATTACCGCACGTTCCCCAACGGTCAAAGTTAGACTTCTGGGAGGTGCTGGAACTGGCGGTAGCAGGTGCAGTGTTCCGCCACCTCATCTCAGTGTGCCCCACGCTGACAGACAATCTCGAAGTCCCTTCGGTCCAGCTTTCCCCCGGGATTCGTCTCCCAATGCCTTCCCAAAGACCCGTGGACTGGTTGTCGGTTGAACTTCGGCTCAATCGATGGCTACACCTCAAGCGCAGAGGCACGCACCTGCCTTTCCCCTTCATAGCGGATGACCTGTCTGCCGCACTTATGACTGGCACCTGCCCTCCGAGCCTGGCCCGCAGGATTCACGATGCGGCCATACGTGAGATCAAATCCTGCGGTGACGTAGGGGTTACCTACCTGTTCCCTGAGTTGGTCGTGGACATGCTGAAGGTTGCAACGGCCTCGCTGTCCGGGTGGGTGGCAGTACAG
>CALGBT010000589.1 GCA_937884235.1 uncultured Pseudomonadota bacterium | reverse complement strand
CGTACGAGTTGTCAGGAGACCTGCAGCCGCCTGACACCATCACGAATCCCGACGCCATCGTAGAACCCGATTACGAACTGGCCGGGGGCGCCCCCTTTGACCCGGACCAGTACGCCGAACCTGACTACCAGATTGCAGGCGACGATGTGGCGGTGGACATTCACACTGAACCCGACTTCGTCAGCCCCGGCGGACCCGCCGAAATCGACGAAGAACCAGAGGTACTAGACCAACCCGACATCAAAGAGCAAGACTGGGGACTCGACGGCATTATCGATGACCCCGACATCAAACCGGAACCCGAAGAAGATGTGCAGGAAGAGGACTACGTACTTTCCGGCGGCATCGGCGAACCGATTGATTGATCTTCGGAGTACTCCATGCGACTAACCCTCTTTCTTGACCACGCCTGCAATCTTCGCTGCACCTACTGCTACAACGGTGAGAAATTCACCCGGGCAATGCCACTGGAAACCGCCACCACCGCCATTGACTTGATCGTGGATGGCGGCATCCCCCTCAAGCAGGTCGGCTTCTTTGGCGGAGAACCGATGATGCGCTATTCGCTGATCCAACAGATAACCAGGCACGTCCGCGCAAAAACACAGCACTACGAGAAGCCCGTCACCATGGTGGTCACCTGCAACGGGGCATTGCTCACCGCAGACAAGATGCCGTGGCTAAAAGAGAACCATTTCCACATCGGGGTCAGCATCGACGGCTCACCTCGCGCCCACGATGCCTGCCGCATCGGCACCGGGGGCAGCGGCTCTCACGAGGCCGTGGAAGAGGGTATCCGCAATGTCCAGCAGGCCGGGTTGCCGCTGAAGACTATCTCGGTCATCGACCCGGCCAATGTCGAGTGGCTGGCAGAATCCCTTGACCATCTTCTCGGGCTGGAACTTCACCACCTCAGCTTCAACCTCAACTACGAAGGCGATTGGAACGAAGCAAACCGGGCCCGCTTCGAGCGGACTATCCAGGAGATGGGTGATTCCTACGTCGCAGCCTATCGGCGAGGGCTCAGCTTCAAAGTCAACCTCTTCGATGCCAAAATCATCACCCACGTAAAAGGTGGCTATGCCTGCGGCGACCGCTGCGACTTCGGGTGTGAAGAATTGGCCGTGAGCCCCACCGGGAAACTCTACCCATGTGACCGCTTGATCGGCGAAGATGACCGGGACGACGTGGTCATCGGTGACGTCTGGAAAGGCATCGATCTGATGGCACGAGGAAAGCTCATTGAGGACAAGAACCAGGTGAAGGACGATTGTGCCGAGTGTGACGTCCAGGGTCGCTGCATGCATTGGTGCGGATGCGTCAACTACGCCATGACCGGGTCCGTCGGAGGCGTCTCAGGACTGCTCTGCTGGTTTGAGCAGACCGTTATCGATGCTGCGGATCGGGCGGCACAGACCCTCTATGCCGAGCGCAACCCCGGCTTCGTCAAGCGCTTTTACTCCCACGTACTGAAGTAGGTCGGCAGGTTACTTCGAGCAGTTCTTCAAGAGATCCGCCGCTCGCTGGAGATACTCCGCCCCCAGTGAATCCGGGGCATAGTCATACCAGGGCGCAAAAGCCGCGACCCGCGCTGCCCACAGGGCGCAGGCCTCCTTGGCCCCCAGATTCGCCTCGGCCGCAGCGCGGGCAAAGAGCGTACTGGGGCCGCTCTCCCGGAATGCCACATCGACCTTCTGCCCGGTAAGGTAGACCTCGAACTTCTGCCAGTAGGCGTCGGTGATAAGCCTGACCGTTTCGTTGTTGCCGCCCTCGACGTGAAGGAGAGCCAGAATGTTGTAAGCTATGACCTGTCGGTCCCAGACATATGGATAGTTGGGGCTGGGCACCGGCGTGAGCGCCTCCACCACCGCCTTGGCTAAAGCCGCAGCCTTGCCCTTGTCTCCACCAGCATAAGCCGCCAACAGCCTTGGATGGAGCTCAGTGACCCGCACCACCGCAGCGAGGTACTCCAGATAGCTCACTGGAAGATCAAATTGGTTCCCCTTGGTCATGGTTTCCAGCGAGGTCAAGACGCTATCGGTGGGCGTCGTCTTCACCGCCTCGAGAGCCATGGCATCCAGCTCCTTGAGCTTCTTCCCCAACAGAACTTCTTGGGCGGCCTCAAGGTCAACCCCGTTGGCAGCCAGCAGATGCATGGCCAGCACATAGCCCTTCTGGTAGTCGTTCATCTTGGCAGCACTATCAGGCAATGGATTGGGCAGCGACAATACCAGACTGCCGCCAACCTGCGGGTCATGGGCCTGGGCAGCCAGGGTCATGAAGGCCCGATTGAGCTCGCTCCAGTACTGACCGTTGAACTCCTTCTTCTGGGTGGCAACGAAGGCATGCACGTCCCCCAGTTCATGGTGCGCCGCACGCAAAGCCTCTCCAACAGAGATCCCCCGGCGCAAGAAGATCGTCATCTCTCCGCCTTGATGACGAAGGGTACCGAGAGGAAGATTGGCTGCATCCACTGTGTACTTCTTGCCGTACATGGCCGCCATCTCCTCGGCCGAGATCCACTGCCACCCTGGCATCAAGAAGACATCTTCGTGGCCGACAGACTGGTAAAGAGAGAATAGATATGCTGCCAGATCCCCCTCAAAGGTCTCCACTGGAGCACCGGATGCCACCATAGTAGCGACCTTCCCCGGCGCGAACTCCCCCAGGCCCAGGGCCGTCATCTTCGTCCCCTGCACGGCCCCTACCGGTTCGCCGCCGCATCCAGATGCACCACCCGTTGCCGCACCAGTGGGCCCGTGCACATGGGTTGCGACAACAGCTGCAAGCGCCAGGGCCACTCCCAGGATTGCGACCACAACCAGGATCTTCTTGTTCACGCGATTCTCCTTCGCTTGAGCATGGCCGACATTACAGGATGCTCAGGGAAGGTTCAAGGTAGCACTAAGCCGAGGCATCCGCGCTGTAGCGGTCTTTGGGCCGTCGTCCCAATGTGTCATCCCGAC
>CALGBT010000588.1 GCA_937884235.1 uncultured Pseudomonadota bacterium | reverse complement strand
ATTGAGCAACTGAATAGTCGCAAGTTCAATGTCCTGCTCACCGCTTGCCCGCACTGCTTCAATGTGCTGCGAAACGAGTACCCGCAACTTGGCGGCAACTACCAGGTAATGCACCACTCCGAGTATCTGCTGCAGCTGCTCGAGGACGGGCGACTGGCCCCCTCCGTCTCGCAGGCCATGCGCACTGTCTTCCATGACCCCTGCTACCTCGGCCGCTACGAGGGTCAGTACGATGCCCCCCGCGCAGTCCTCGGCAAGTTGCCCGGAGTGATGCTCTCTGAGATGGCCGAGAATCGCAACCGCTCCCTTTGCTGTGGCGGTGGTGGCGGGCACTTCTTCATGGATCTTAAAGGCGGCGAAAAGCGGGTTAACAACATGCGTGTCGAGCAGGCGAAAAACGCCGGAGCCGAGTGTATCGCCGTGGGTTGTCCCTTCTGCGCCGGCATGCTTGATGATGCTGTGAAGACACTCAACCTGGAAGAGTCGGTGACAGTCAAGGACATCGCAACCTTGATTCTGGCAGCACTACCACCCGAGGAAGTCGCCCCGGTGGCCGCGGCTCCGGCGACGGATGCCGAGGCGTAGGCAGAGGCAACCGAGCAGCTCCCAGCCGACTCCGCTCAATTCCAGTACTTGATTTCGTAGGGCAGCTGCGCACCGCTGTCTGCACCGATTTGCGTGAAGAGACCGCCATTACTTATGTAGGTGCGCGGGCAACCGTTGCCTGACTTCTGCTGCATGATCTGGAAATTGGCATAACCTATGGCGTTGGCGAAGTTCTTCAGGTAGGTGGGGGCGTAGTTAAGGCAGTCCTGGGTGCCCTTGGTGAAGCGCATGGGCCAGGTCGAATCCCAGTCATAGAGGAAACGAACCCCGCCAGCCTCATCAAAGCACTGGGCATTGCCGTTGTCGTGCTGCCCCGTGCAGAGAGTCTGCCCCTTGAGGGTGAAGCAGAACTTCAGGTATGACGGCCCCAAATTCTGGAAATCAGCGCATTTCATCTGCGGTCGCCATTCCCCGAAAGCAAAGATTCCGTTGGACTTGCAATCGGCACTACAGCCGTCGCCATCTTGCTGGTTGCCGTCGTCGCAGAGTTCCGCGCCTTCCTGAATGCCGTTGCCGCAGCAATCCGGCACCGCGGTGCTCAGGCAGCCCGCATCGATATCGCAACTCTCTGTCGTGCACGTGTTGGCATCATCTGGGCACGCCAGGGGGGCACCGGGAACACATGAGCCATTGGCACAAAGGTCCGGCGTCGTGCAGGCGTTGTCGTCGTTGCAGGCCGCCGCGTTGTTAATGAAAATGCAACCGAAATCCGCTACGCAGGCATCGTCGGTACAGGGATTGGCGTCGTTGCAGACTGGCTTTCCAGCGCCCGGAATGCAGGCTCCGCCATTGCAGTGGTCGTCCAGGGTGCAGAGGTCGCCGTCCTCGCAACCGGCGACGTTGTTCACATGGATGCAGCCGCTCTCCACCTGACACGAGTCGTCTGTGCAAGGGTTGTTGTCGTCGCAGTCGGGGGCACCACCGCCAGTGCATGCGCCGTTTGCACAGGCATCGTCCTGAGTGCAGGCGTTGCCGTCGTCACAGGGAACGAGATTGTTGGTGTTCACGCAGCCGAGCTCCGGATTACAGCTGTCGGTCGTACAGAGCTCATCGTCGTCGCAATCGGGCGGTGGGCCTGGCAGGCACCATCCGTTCTTGCACTGGTCATTGAGGCTGCACTTGCTACCATCGTCGCAGGGAGAAGCGTTGGCGACGAAGAGGCACCCGGATTGCGCGTCGCACGAGTCGTCAGTGCAAGGGTTGGTGTCGTTGCAGGGGAGCACCCCACCGCCGATGCACGCGCCCAAATGGCAATGGTCATTGGTGGTACACAAGTCATCATCGTTGCATGGCACGTCGGTGGTGAGGTGCATGCAGCCGGTAGCAGGTTCGCAGGCGTCGAAAGTGCAGTCGTTGTCATCATCGCAGCTGGCCAGACCGGCGTGGCCGCAGACGCCGGCAGCGCAGGCATCGCCCACCGTGCACGCGTTGCCATCGTCGCAAGGGCCGGCCGTGGCGGTATAAAGACAGGCACCGGCCGGCGTGCACGTGTCCACTGTGCACGGGTTGGAATCGTTGCAGACCAGCAACGAGCCAGACAGACAGATGCCTTCGCTACACTTATCGTTGAGCGTGCAAGCGTTGCCGTCATCACAGGCCGCGGTGGCGTTGATGTAGTAGCAGCCGTCGGGGCCGCACTTGTCAACGGTGCACGGATTGTCGTCGTCACAGTCCAACGGGGTTGCCGAAGTGCACTTGCCGGCAATGCACTGGTCGTCAATGGTGCAGGCGAGGCCGTCGTCGCAAGGCCCGGGTGCGGGGGCAAAGAGGCAACCGGTTGCGGAATCGCAACTGTCCTGGGTGCATTCATTGTTGTCGTCACATTGCAAAGCTGAGATGCTCTCGCACGCTCCGGCAATACACTTGTCGCCCAACGTGCAGGCATTGCTGTCGCTGCACGCGAAGCCCTCGTGACTCGGGTTGAGGCTGCACGCTCCCGACAAGGGGTCACAAGCCGCCTTCAGACAAATGGAGTCGGGGCTTTCCACCGGCTCCGGACAGACGATAATGGAGTCGGGAACCAGCTTGCAAAGATAGGGAACGGATTCCTTCTGGCAAAACAGCTTGCCGTTGCAGAGGTCTCCGTCCTCAAACGCAGCACAGTCCTCGTCGCTCTGGCATTCGCAGTTGATCGCCTCGCCTGCGCAAAGGCCATCTTTGCACGAGTCGCCCAGGGTGCAAGGGTCACCGTCGTCGCAAGTGGAGCTGTTGGGAGAGAAGCTACAACCTCCCAGACCGTCGCAGGAATCGTCGGTGCAAGGGTCACTATCATCGCATAGTACCGGTGACCCCACACAGACTTCTTCCTCGCAGTGGTCCCCTACCGTGCACGGGTCTCCATCCTTGCATTCCCCGCCGGTCACAGCAACGTGGCTGCACCCGTCCATGCCGTTGCAGCTATCTTCGGTGCACTCGTTGCCATCGTCACACAGCGCCACGAAGATGCCGCCTTCGAGCCCAGGTTCATCGACATCGTCGTCACAGTCGTCGTCCAGCCCGTTGCAGGATTCTTCGGCTGGTATCGCCGCGTCGCAACTGGAGAGACCGTCTGCGGAGCAAACGCGCAGGCCGTGACAGGTGCCAAACGAATTCTGCACCTGGCAGGGAGTACTGAGGGAGAGCTTCACTGAGTAGCCCGTGCAGGGACACTCGCCGGCATCAGCCATGCACTGTTGGGTATCGATGCCTTCGACGGTGCTCGTAGCAGCGCAGGAGAACCCCCAGGGGCAGTCGCCATCGGTCTGGCAACCGCCGCCGCAGAAGTTCCCGCTGGGCCCGTAGTCGACGCAGACGTCGTCGGCCCCACCAATTGACTTGCAGTCGGCCCCAGTCGCACACGGCTTACAAAGATTGGCGTAATCCGAAACGCAAATGAAGACGAC
>CALGBT010000587.1 GCA_937884235.1 uncultured Pseudomonadota bacterium | reverse complement strand
TAATAGCCGCTATTCTGCCCATCACGAGCCACCGCTCGCCGGCACGAGGAGAACTCCCCAACACGTTGCTTTCGGCGCACTCCACAGCCCCGACAGTGATCCCGCCCATGGTGGCCAGATAGCGCCCCCCTGAGCGCGTCTCCTGCCACGCCGTTGCCAGCTCCACCGGTCCGGCGAAGTGACCAGCAACCACCGACGCGGCGCTCCCCGGGAGGGCGACGTAGACGCAGACTCCCCCGGTAGCCAGCCCGGCACATGCCCATACCAGGGCCGTGGCCGCAACCCGGCCCACCCGCACCAGGGCCGCAACCCAGACCACCGCACCCATCGCGGCCAGATACCAGTACCCGCCCAGCAGCAGTTGCGAGAAGACCATCCAGAGACTGAAGTGCAACAATCGCCTCATCGTTCCCCCCCTTATCTATATCGGGAGGAAGCACCCCGATGACACGCACCAATGCGCACTTTTTTTCGGAGACCCACGGCCGAGGCAGCTGCCGCACCAGTCCCCACACTCGGCAATGTCATCCCGAACGGCGGCCTGCCGCCGGATTGATCTCTGCGTGGTTTGGCAGTGCCGCAGAAGAGACCGGGTGGTGCCCGGTGATGATTGCAGTATCGGCCAACCAACCCTACAATGGCGTGCTGGAGGAGCCTACTGTGGAAGTGCTGCTACAAAATGAACGAGCAATGCTTTCCCGGGATCTTTGCCTCGCTTTCCCGGGCAACGACCTGCTGCTCTGTCTCGAAGCGCTCACCGTGGAGTACACCGAGGGGGGCAAGCAATCAGCAACGCGCATCGAATTGCCCCAATTGGAGATCGTGCGTCGGCCTCTGGATGCCGTCATGCGAGCCAGCAGCGGGCCACTGGAATTGGTGGCCGTCTGGCACCTCCCAGAGCGCCGCTCCCACGTGAACTTCGGCCTCTCTCTTCAGTCCCGCTCGGCCGGGCCCCTGCAGTTGGCCAGCCTAACTGCGGAACTCCGCATCGACGTCGCCACCGGACAAACGTTCTCACCCGCGCAAATTTCCTGGTTCCGCAATGGCTGGCAATCATGGAGCTTCTCCGGCCTGGTTTTCGCCGACCACATTAACATCCCCGCCCCGCGACTGCCCTTTGCATACGGCATCAAAGAAGACCCGGGCGTGCCGATGAACCTGGCAGCAAGAACGTCGGACCTTGTGACCGCGGTGAAGCTGGGCGACAACGCCGTCCTTGCCGGAGCTACGGAACAGCGCTTCTTCCAGCGCATCCATATTGACCCCGGCCCACCCCAGGTCAGACTCTCCCTGGAAATCGACCTTGACGGGCAGGCCCTTGCCCCCGGCGCCGCTTTGCCCGCAGGAGGATGGCAATTCGAAGGCGCCAGGACGGCTACGCAACTGGTGCACCACTGGGGCCAACGCCACGCCTGCCGCAGCCACCGTCCTGCCCTGACCGGCTGGTGCTCCTGGTACGATCGCTATCGCCAAATTGACTCTGACTACATCCTCTCCACCACTCGTACCCTCGCCAGCAAACCGCATTTTCAAGAGCTGGCAGCAGTGATCGTCGACGATGGCTACCAAGAGCACGTGGGAGACTGGCTGAAGCCTTCCCCTCGGTTTGGCATGCCCATCTCCGATCTGGGCAAAGCCATCGCCGCTCTGGGCAAGGTGCCCGGAATCTGGACCGCCCCCTTCATCGTTCAGGGGCGCAGTCGGGTTATGGCCGAGCATCCCCATTGGCTACTCCACCGCGGCGGCCGACCGTTACGCATCGGCTGGAATCCCCACTGGCGCGACGCTTTCTACGCACTCAACGTCGGCCATCCAGAGGTGCTGGCTCACCTCGCTGATACCTTCTCTAAGCTCTATGCCGACGGCTTCCGCATCTTCAAGCTGGACTACCTCTTCGCCGGAGCCCTCCAGGGCGATACCCGCTACCTCAGCATCGGTAGATTCGAAGCCTTTGCCGACGCCCTGGATGCCATCCGCACCGCCACCGGTCCAGATGCCTTCCTCATGGGCTGTGGCTGTCCCCTGGCCCCGGCCATGGGACGGCTGGATGCCATGCGAGTCTCCACTGACACCAGCTATTCCTGGTTGGCCCCCCGGCTCCTGCGTTGGGTCACCGGTGACTCGGAACTCACTGGCATCTACCCTGCTCTCCGCAACTCCCTGGTCCGGGCTTCCTTTGCCGGGCACTTCTGGCAAATAGACCCCGACTGCGTCCTCTTGCGCAAGCGGCGGGGAGTTGATGCTGCCTCCGGCAATGAAGCCCGGATGGCCGCGGCATTCGCCGGACACCTGGGTGAGACGCTGCTGCTGGGCGACGACCTGGGGAAATGGACCAGTCGTGAGGAGCTACTGCTCGCCCAGTTGCTTCAGTTCAGGGGAACCCGCTTCTGGCCCCTCGACAGCCTTGACGCCGACCCGCCCGCCTGGGGAATCTTTGAACATCGGGGGGATACTTTCGCCGCAGTCTACAACGGGGGGGAAGCACGTCAGATGTTCAGCCTCGCCCTGCCGCGTTTCGTCGACCGCATGGACGTTGGCGCGGCCACACCGGTGACTGGCCAGCAGGTTGAGGTCAACGCAGACCGAGTCAGTATCAGAGACGTTGCTCGCCATACCCACGCCGTGATACAAGTCTCCTCCCGGAACGAAGAGGGCGCAAGCGGCGCCCCGGACTCATCCGACCAGGAGGCCCACTGATGGACGCGCTGTGGTTGGAAGGCGGCACCGCCCGCATGCGCACAATGCCAGAGCCCGCGGCCAGGGCCGGTCAGGCCCTTCTGCAGCTGCGCGTAGCCGCCCTGGGGCCCGCAGACATTGCCACCCCCACCTCCTTCACCGGAACACCGGGGACAGACGCTGTCGCCACTGTTCTCTCTTCGCCACTGACGGAGCAAATCGGTCAACGGGTCGTGCTGCGCCACCCCATCACCTGTGGCGCATGCCGCAGTTGCCATGCCCAGGATGATAGCCACTGCAGCAGCCCGCTCGCCATTGCCAGTGGGGGACTGCCCGGGGCGCTGTCACAAACATTCGCCTGGCCGGCAAGCCATCTGGTACCCGTGCCAAAGGCGGTCAGGGACTACGATGCGGTACTTGTGGAGCCTCTGGCAGCGGCCCTTCGGGT
>CALGBT010000586.1 GCA_937884235.1 uncultured Pseudomonadota bacterium | reverse complement strand
CCAGCTCTCTGAGACCTCGGAAACCAAGCCGTTCATCTATATTGCCAACCATTGGCGGGGCACAGTATCCAAGATTGACACCAACACGGGCAACGAAGTGGCCCGGTACACCACCTGCCTGAACAACGCTGGCAACACAAACCAGTGCCCCCAGGGGGCACACTACGAAGACCCGCAGGCCCCTTGCACGGCCAATCGTGGGCATTGCCCGTCGCGCACCGCAGTGGACCTGAACGGCGACGTCTGGGTTGCCAACCGGGCCTTTGGCATCTACGGCTCCGTGACGAAGATAGCAGGTGATGTCGGTCACTGCGTTGACCGCAACGGCAACGGCACCATCGAAACCTCCATGGACATGAATGGCAACGGTCGTATCGACCTGACCTACGATGTCAATGGCTCGCATGGGGCCATTCCCTTTACCGACAATGGTGAGTGGAAGGGGCAGGCTGACGAGTGCGTCCTATTCACCAAGCGGGTTGGCGAATCTCGCAAGTACCCCCGCGGTCTGACAATTGACGGAGAGAACAACGTATGGGTTGGAACTTACGTGGACGGCATGCTGTACAAGCTGGACAACAATGGCAATCCACTCCAGACCGTAAGCCTCGGTGTGAACATCTACGGCCTGGCTTCTGATGCCCTTGGACACATCTACAACTCCGAGATCTACAACGGTCGCATCAAGCAGATCCGGGCCTCCGACGGCGTCGTGCTGAAGACCATTGATTTGCCCTACTCCACCTACGGCATTGCAGTGGAAGGCGATACGCAGGTGGTCTGGCTCGCCAACTGGCAGGCCTACGGTGCAGTGATTCGGGTGGATTTCAAGACCGGCCAGTACCAGCTCATCCGGAATCCCCTGTGGGGCAACTGGGGCAACACCCGTGGCGTGGCTTTGGACGAAGAAGGGAAAGTCTGGGTCAGTAACTGGAATCGCAACGCGCTTTCCGTCTACAACCCCGCAACCGGCCAGTGGGAGAAGAACTTCGGCGTTGCCAGTGGCCCCATCGGAGTAGGCATCGATAGCAACAATCGCGTCTGGACGGCCAACTACTATGCCGCCAACGCCACCCGGATTGACCCGGCGGTGGGCAACGGCGCCCCGATAGACAGCAAGCAGTTGGGCGCTTATCCTTACTCCTACAGTGACATGACCGGCTTCCAGTTGACCCATGGAGTGGTCAAGCAGGGAACCTGGACGGTTACTCACGACAGTGGTCAGGCTGGTCTCGAGTGGGGGACGGCATTCTGGAATGAAGGCGAGGGGCTTTGCCCTGAAGACGATTGCACTCCCGCGGGTACGGAAATCCTTGTGAAGATGCGGGCCGGCGATACCTTCCCGGTGGCCACGCAGTGGGTTGATGTAGAGAATGGAGTGGGCACGTCAGGTCTCTTCGGTCAATTCGTCGAAGTGCAGGTGACCTTGCGGGTAACTGGTGGTGCCGACATTTCCCCGGTGCTCAAGGACCTTCGCATCGAGCCTGCCAATCAGCCGCCGGTTTGCGTCGCAGGCGGAGCGTTGTCTGTGGCCTGCAGCGGTGGCACCACCTCTGTGACCCTCAACGGTGCCGGTTCCAGCGACCCTGATGGCGATGAGCTGAGCTTCACCTGGTCGGCCGGCACGTGTGGTGATCTGGCCCCTGTCTTCGCTGGCGGTGCCGTGGCAACGGCGACCTTCGAGGCGGCTGGCATCTGCGGCTTTAACTGCGAGTTCGGACTGACGGTTGGCGACGGCAAGACCACGACAAGTTGTGCGCAGGCGCTGACGGTTTACGACCTCCCGCCGACCCTGTCTGGCCTGGCTGACGCTGCCGTTGAGTGCAACAACGGTGCCGGCGGCGTGCTGGCCTCGGATGCTCAGTTGGCGGCGTTCTTTGGCGCTCCCAGCGGCTTTGATGCTTGCACGGACAGTGACCTGCCGGTCTTGAACAACGCCCCGGCGCTCTTTGGCCTCGGCGAGACCAGCGTAGCGTTTTCCACCACCGATTATTGTGAGAACAATGTCTCTGGTGCTGCCACGGTTGCCGTTGTTGACAGCGCCGCACCGCAGGCTACCTTCTGTCCGGCGGACGACACTCTCGTCCTTGACCAGTTCGCCTGCACTGCTGCCGCTGGCTACGTTGCTCTGGCCACCGACCTTTGTGAAGGCGATTTCACTGCCAGCCAGGATTTCTCCTTTGCGGCGCCCGGCGAAGCAGTTGGTATCTACTCGTTTGCTGATAGCAGTGCAAACATTGACTCCTGCGCCATCCAGACGGTCACGGCGGTGGACGTTACCGCTCCGGTGGTGGACTGCCCCGCTGATGCCGAGTTGCTGCTGGATGCTGCCACCTGTACGGCAGCGGGCAGTTACCTGGGCACCGCTGCTGACAACTGCACGGGCTCGCTCTTTGCCGACCATGACTACTACTTCTCCGCACCGGGCAGCCAGGACTGGGACTTCATCTTCACCGATGGGTCCGGCAATGCTTCATCTTGCGTGCAGACGGTGAGTGCCTTGGACGTAACGGCACCAGTGCTTGAGTGCCCCGCCGACGTGACCCTGGAAGTTGACGGTAACTGCGAAGCGGCCGGCACTTACAGCGCCACGGCAGCGGACAACTGTGACGGTGTGCTGACCGACTCCAACACCTTTGCCTTCACCTACACCGGTTCACAGACCCAACAGTACAGTGTCACCGACGCTTCTGGGAACAACTCGGTATGCAGCCAGACCGTGAGCGCCATTGACACCATCGCGCCGGTAGTTCTCTGCAACGCACAGGAGACCATTGTTCCGCCGGATGCGCCCATTTCCTTCACTGCATCCGCTACTGACAACTGCGATGCTATCACAGCCGAGATCACTGCCTTTGACTGCTACAAGATCAAGAAGGACGGTTCGCAGCAGGACAAGAAGGAATCCTGTGTCGTGAGCATCGACGGCGAAACCTTGACGATTGCCGATTCCGGTGGTGTTGGTGACAACATCGTCTGGACGGTGACGGCTGCTGACGCTGCCGGCAACAGTACCACCGTGGAATGCCACGTGCTCGTGGAGAACCCCGGCCAGGGCGGCGGCGATCAGGCCGCTTGCAACCAGGGCGTGGGCAACGGTCCTGAAGGGTGTGACCCAGGCAACTCCAACCAGGGCGACCCCGCCAACTCCAATGACGAGAACGGTGGAACCCCGGGGAATCCCGGCAAGAAGGGCGGTAAGAAGTAGTTGAACTTCAGGGCGGCGGGGGTATTTCCTGCCTCGCCGCCCGGTTTTCTTTCGGTACTCGATCTGATACAACCTGAAAGTAACGTCGCAACCAGAACTGAGGTGCTCCATGTGTAGGAGAAGTCTTCTACTTGGGTTTCTTTTTGCCGCTCTCTCTTTCTCCAGTTGCCAAAGGCCTGTGCCTGTTGAGGCCGCAGCGGCCTCGACAGATGCTCAGGTGGCCACTGGGCAGGCGGAGTCAGGTGCAGCGGCACCACCTGTGGGCGATACCGTGCCTTTACGGGCAGAGGCGCAGGTCGGGGTCGTGACGGCCAACGTCTCGGCGAGCAGCGCCATG
>CALGBT010000585.1 GCA_937884235.1 uncultured Pseudomonadota bacterium | reverse complement strand
TTGACTACAAGAAGGCAATTCTCGAGAACTCCCGGGATCTGATGTTCAGGACCCAGGACTTCCTCGTGCGAGAAACCCGGGAAGGGGAGCCCAACGACGAGGTTACCAACGACGAGCGAGCTGTGATTAAGGCGAAGATGACCTTCACAGTTCCTAAATTCGATACTATCCGTATCGAGTCTGAGGACGAGACGCTCATGGGCCTGCTCTCGGTGGAAGCCATCGAGGACCGGATTGATGTGCGCTACAGCAAGCTTGATGATGGAGACAACGCTATTCTCCTGGTGATGCGTGCCAGCGAGATTGACTCCATTAAGAAAGAAGTTGTGGCTCAGACCTTGTCGATTATCCGCAAGCGTATCGATTCTTTTGGCCTGCTGGAGCCGGACGTCCGTCTCAGTGGCGACAACGACATCGATGTCCAGCTTCCTGGTGTCAGTAAGGAGGCGATGGCCATGGTGCGGGAACGCATCGGGCAGACCGCCCGGTTGACCTTCCGCATCGTTGACAGCAAGGACGACATCTTCGCTTCGGCCAAGGGCGACCTGGCGACTTTCCAGCAGCAGTATCCTGCCAAGTCGAAGGGGATCGAGATCGTTCGGTTTGGGGACCGGTTCCAGGCTCGGGCGGAAAAGAAGAGCCACCTGGTAGCCTTTGTCCACTTCCTGCACAAGATCAACAAGTTGCCTGACGACCATGTTGTGGGCTACTACTTCGTCGAGGAAGAAGACGCCGGCAAAGTACTCAAGTCTTACTATCGCACCGAGTACCTCTTCGCCGAAGCCCGAGTCACTGGCGACCATCTCGCCCGTGCCCGTGTTTTCTACAAGGAAACTGGTGAGCCCTACGTCAGCCTTACCTTCACGAGCCGGGGGGCGACTCTCTTTGGCGAAGTGACGGCTACGCACGTTGGCGATTATCTCGCCATTATGCTCGATGACGACATCAACTCCGTCCCGGTCATTAAAGAAGCTATTACCGGTGGTGCGGCGCAGATTACCCTGGGCGGCAATCAGAGTTCCAACGAGCTGCTGCAAGAAGCCCAGAGCCTGGTCACAGTGTTGACCCACGGTGCGTACAAGGCCCCGGTGCACAAGATTCAGGACCACGAGGTCGGACCCTCCCTAGGGAAGGACTCCATTGCTGCTGGCGTTCTGTCGCTGGCGGTGGGTGGCATTCTGGTGATCTTCTTCATGCTGATTTACTACCGCATGGCGGGGGTTGTGGCGAACATCGCACTCATCCTGAACCTGGTCTTTGTGTTGGCTATTCTCATTGCCTTCAACTCAGCCCTTACCTTGCCCGGGTTGGCGGGTATCGTGTTGACCATTGGTATGGCGGTTGATGCCAACGTGATTATCTATGAACGTATCAGAGAAGAGTTGCGGGCCGGCAAGATGGCCCGGGCGGCAATCGAAACCGGATACACCAAGTCATTTTGGACAATTATTGACGCGCAGCTCACTACCGCTCTCGCCGGCGTAATTCTGATGAACTTCACCACTGGTCCGATTTATGGATTTGCGGTGACACTGCTCATCGGCATCATCTGCTCGGTCTTCACTGCGTTGTACGTGACCAAGCTGGTGTTCTACTGGATGCTGGACAAGCGAATTATTAAGGAACGGGTCAGCATCTGATCGCTGAGGAGGATTGACGCATGTCTTTCACACTTATCAAGCCAGATACTAAGTTCGAGTTCATGAACAGGCGTTTCATCTTCTTCGGGGTCTCCGGAGCAGTTATCCTCGCTGGTCTGGTTGGCCTAATAGTTATGGGTCTTAATCTGGGCGTGGACTTCTCTGGAGGCACGAAGTTGGTAGTGGCCTTCAGCGGCGAGCACATCGAGCGAGACGTCATTCGTCAGGTGGTGGTGGACAAGTTCACCGCGATGCATCCGGAAGAAGATGCCCCGCAAGTGGAGGTCCAGGACTTCTACACCGGTGCGGACGACGGTAATCAGGTCAGGTACATGATCTTTACCGAGGTGGTGACGCTGCTGACGGACAAGCAGAAAGCTTCCATCGTCGGGGCGATCACCAGTCAGTTTGGTGAAGGAACGGCTGTCAGTCCCCCCGAGGAGGGTGGCGACCAGTTCTTTATCACCTTCCATGACGAGGCGCCCATTGTCGAGCGGTTGGCCGCCTTGGACAAGCTTTTTGCGGCCCAGGGACTGGAGCGGGTAGTTGTGGAATCCGACAAGGTTCGTGACCTCAACATGGAGTACTACAAAGAGGTCAACCTGGAGAGCCCTAAGGGCGGGAATCCGGAGCAACTCCTGGAGCAAATCGAGGCCGAAGAGCAGTTTGAATCACGGGTTGCCGCCTTCAAGGCTGCCAACACGGATGTCTCTTACACGGTCAAGATTGAAGAGCTCAACTCCAAGATGGAAGAGGCAATCCGGGCCATTCCGGAATTGGGCGAGCGTTTCCTGGCCGTGGAGTCCTCCACCTCCATCAGCCCGAGTGTTGGTTCTGATCTGCTGAACTCCGGGTTGCTGGCGGTAGTTTATGCGTGCATCGGCATCATGCTCTATATTGCCCTGCGCTTCGACTTCAAGTATGGCCCCGGGGCGGTCGTCGCACTGCTCCATGATGCTTTCATCACGGTGGGCATCTTCGCCCTGACGCAGATCCCTTTCAGTCTGCCAATTATCGCGGCGATTCTGACCATTATTGGATATAGCGTCAACGATACCATTGTTGTCTTTGACCGGATCCGTGAGAATGTGATCAAGATGAAGGGCATGCCCTTCGACCGAATCATCAATGTCAGTATCAACGAGACCCTTTCTCGTACGGTCCTCACCTCCATCACGACTCTTGCCGTGGTTGTTTCCATCTTTATTCTGGGTGGCGGTCTGATTCAGGATTTCGCCTTTGCCCTCATCGTCGGTGTCCTTGTTGGTACCTACTCTTCCATCTTCGTGGCCAGCCCCATTCTTTTAGCCTTGCACCGGCTCGGCAAAAAGGAAACTGCCTAGCATAAGGTTCGGATGAGATGGGAGACGGCGCAGCCAGATAGACAGCGGACTTCACAACTCGAAAGCGAGTTGGGTCTGAGTCCGCTTCTCGCCTCGCTCCTGGTTGGCCGTGGTATTGACAGCGTTGACCTGGCTGCAGGGTTCCTTGACCCGAAGCTCTCCGAATTCGCCAATCCCCTTGAATTGCCGCAGATGCGTATCGCTGCTGAGCGCATTTGTGAGGCCATCCGTAAGCGGCAGAAGGTGGTTGTCTACGGTGACTACGATGTTGACGGCATCACCTCGGTGAGCCTCCTGCTGGCGTTCTTCCGGGATGTGGGTTTTAGCGCCAGCTACATGTTGCCCAGTAGATTCCGGGACGGTTACGGGCTCAATCCCGCTCGGGTTGAAGAGATCGCCGATGAGGGTTACCAGCTCCTGATAACTGTCGATTGCGGCAGTGCCAGTCGCAATGAAGTGCGGTTTCTGGCCGAGCGGGGGGTTGACGTCATTGTTACGGACCACCATCGGGTGCAGGGGGAGATCCCGGAAGCACTGGCATTCATCAATCCTGACGGTTGGGAAGCGGACAATGAGTGGCAGGTGCTGGCCGGAGTTGGGGTTGCCTACCTGCTGGTCATGGCAGTGCACATTCTCTTGAAGTCTGATGATCGCTATGCCGAGCGTCTGCAGCCGCTGAAGTCTTACCTGGATATTGTCACCTTGGGCACGGTTGCCGACATGGTACCGCTGACGGGCCTCAACCGGGCTCTTGTGGTGCATGGTCTGGCCTTTCTGGCGGGTTCCCAGACCCGCCCGGGAATGATCGCCCTGAGGGAGGTGAGTGGGCTTGCTGGCAAGCCGGTGGATACCACCGCCATCGCTTTCTATATGGCCCCGCGCATCAACGCTGCAGGGCGCCTGGGCAATGCCGAAATTGGCGTCGAGCTGTTGCTCAGCCCCAGTCTGCGCAAGGCTTTGACGCTGGCCAAGCAACTTAACGAGGACAATCAGCGGCGCCGAGAGTTGGAGGGCGGTATCTTCGAAGAGGCGGACCGGGTGGTTTCCTCTGAGATGGCCCGTCGCAACCTGCGGGCCATTGTTCTGGCCAGCCCCGACTGGCACAAGGGAGTCCTGGGCATTGTCGCCTCCCGTCTCTGTGAGAAGTACTTCCGTCCGACTATTCTTATGCACATTGAGGACGGCGCGGCGACGGGTTCAGGCAGGAGTATTCCGGGGTTTGATCTGGCTGCTGCTCTGGAGGGCTGCTCGGAGATGTTGTTGCGCCATGGGGGCCACGCAATGGCTGCGGGGCTGACCATTGATGTGGAGAAACTCGATGGCTTTCGTGAGCACCTGGAGGGTTTGGTTGCGGCGGCCATCCCAGAGACTCATCTGGAGCCGGCATTGGATATTGATGTCGTTGTTCCCCTGGCGGAAGTAGACAGTCGGATGATTGCCGATTTGGAACGCCTCGGCCCGTACGGTATGGGAAACAGCGAGCCGGTGATAGGCGTCAGGAATCTGTTGGTGAAGTCCCGCCAGATTGTTGGCGGCGACCACCTCAAGTTGAATGTAGAGCAGCAGGGACGGGTTATCGAGGCCATCGGTTTCCGGATGGCGGACCGCGAGGTGCGCAGGGGGGACTCCATCGATCTGGCCTTCTTTCCTGAGATCCGCGCCTGGGGTGGGATGTCATACCTCCAGTTGCGCCTGAAGGACGTGTGCCAGAGTCAAGAGGAGAGTTGAGATGGGTCGCTCAGCGGGAATTGACTTTGGCGACCGCCGTATCGGCATCGCGTTAAGCGACCCCGGCGGCCTCATGGCATTTCCCCACGAGACGCTGACTTATGCTGGCAAGATGGGAGTCGCCCTCGATGCCGTCGTTGCGGCGCTGTCGGGCTTTGAACTTGAAGCGGTGGTGGTAGGGATGCCGTACAACATGGATGGCACCCAGGGAAAGCAGGCGGAGCGAACCGCCAGCTTTATTGGCGAGCTGCGTCAACGCCTCCCGGAGGGCGTGCTCGTGACCAGTTGGGATGAGCGACTGACCAGCATCCAGGCGGGGCGGGTATTGACGGAGGGCGGTGTCAAGGCCCGCTCACACAAAGGGAAGCTGGACAAGATTGCGGCCGCGCTGATACTTCAGGGGTGGCTCGATTGCCGACAGGGGGCGGCCGCCCGAGCAGGCCCAGGAGGGGAGATATGAAACGAGGCGTTCTCTGGACGGTTGTCAGCGTTGCTCTCTTGATCTCCCTCACTGCTCTTGCCTACTGGGACTACACCGTCTACATGAGCCATCCGATTTCCAATGACCGAAAGCGCCAGATCAAGGTGGTTATCCCCCAGGGAAGCACATTGACTCAGGTGGCCAATATTCTGCGTGATCGTGAGATCATCAACAGCCCCACCTATTTCCGGCTCTATTTGCTGCTCAACGATGTGGCCGATCAGGTCAAGGCGGGGGTCTACCATTTTGACAGTGCGTCGACGCCCAACGATGTGGCCCGGGAACTCATCGCAGGCCCGCGCACGCCCTTTGTCACAGTGACCATCAAGGAAGGCTACAATATCTGGCAGGTGGCAGCGGCATTGGCCGATGCCGGGTTGGGCAAAGAGGAAGAGGTGCTGGCACTGCTGAAAGACCCCTCTTTTGCGGAGCAGGCCAGGGTCCCCGTTGGCCATGGCTCGAGTCAGGTAATCTCTTTGCTTGAGGGCTTCATCTTCCCAGAAACCTACTATGTTGAGCCAGGCCAGTCACTGGAGCGGGTCTTGCTGCGCATGGTGCAGCAGTACGAGACGGAGCTGCGCAACGCCAAGAAGAGGCACCTGGCGCAATACAGCGAATTGCTGGAAGAAGTTGGTATCGCGGACCACGATATCGTGACCCTGGCTTCTTTGATTGAGCGAGAGACGGCACTACCGCACGAGAAGCGGCTCATAGCTTCGGTCTTTTTCAACCGCTTGAAGAAGCAGATGTTGTTTCAGACGGACCCCACCCTTACTTACTCGGAAGATCGGAAAGGGGCGCCACCCACCCCCGAGGACCGCAAGAATAAAGAGAATCCATACAACACATACGCCCACAAGGGCTTTCCCCCCGGCCCCATCTGCAATCCGGGGCGGGATTCCCTCGAAGCTGCGCTGGCGCCGGCCCAGACTGCGTTTCTCTTCTTCGTGGCCAAGCGCGATGGCACCGGCGGGCATCACTTCACGACCAACTTCGAGGATCACAAGCGGGCCGTGAGGAAGTATCTCAAAAAGGAACAGTAGGATGGAGCGCTTTGACGACTCTACCGCACCAGGCGATCTTTGCAGCGGCGGATGCGTGCTCTCCGTCGATGGCGAGCTAGCTGTCGTTGCCGTCACGACGTCATCGTGTGACGGCTGTGGTCAAGTTGGGAGTTGTAACATGCTTTGGCGCAGCAGCTCCCCTGTCGAGGTGTTGGCAAGGAATCCCATGGGGGCCGTTCCTGGGGCGCGGGTCACCGTCGGGTTTTCCAGTCGCAGCCAGATAAGAACAGCTTGCATCTTGTATCTCATTCCTAGTATAAGCACGGTCGTTGGAGCGGCCATTGGGCATGAATGGCTGGCCGGGGAGATTGGTTTGCACCCCGCCCTCGTGGGCCTACTGGGGGCCGTCGTGTTCCTGGTTTTGGGTCTACTGCCAGCCGCGGCTCTGTCTCGAAGGACCGATTCGCTGCCCCAGATCGTGGAAATCATCAGGGAGGAGTCTCGTGGCGATAGTTGAAGCGACTCTATTTCTGGCACTTCTGGCTGGCTTGCTTTCCGTGGTGCTGGTTTTCGCCTCGAAGAAGTTTGCGGTGGAAGAGAATCCGCTCATCGCGGAGGTGGAAGAGATTCTACCGCAGTACAACTGCGGAGCTTGCGGCTTTCCCGGATGTTCTGGATTTGCGCAACATGTTGTGGCGAGCCGTGACCCTAATGCAATTTGTACTCCCGGCGGTTCTGATCTGGCGAAGATGATTGCTGGGTTGTTGGGGATGGAAGTGGCTGAGAAGGCCGCGACCGCAGCCCATGTCTTCTGCAAGGGCAGCAATAGCGTGGCTTTGCGTCAGGGACGGTATCTGGGACTTCAGGATTGTGTTGCTGCCGATCTGGTGACTTCTGCTACCAAAGTCTGCCCGTCGGGTTGCCTGGGGCTGGGGAGCTGCGTCAAGGTTTGCGACTTTGATGCCATTGTCCTCGATGACGGTATCGTCTACATCCTTGAAGACAAGTGCGTGGCCTGTGCCAAGTGCGTTGGGACATGCCCGCGTAGCCTCATTCGCATGGTTCCTATGGGGGAAAAGGTTGCCGTCGAGTGCAGCACGAAGGACAAGGGCGCCACGGTGAAGAAGTACTGTGAGTTGGGCTGCATCGCCTGCAATAAGTGCGTCAAAACCTGCCCCGAAGAGGCCATCTCCCTGGTCAAGGGGGCGATAACCATCGACCATGATAAGTGCGTGCTGTGCGGCGACTGCATCCCGGTGTGCCCCCAGGGCACGATTCTTGGCCTGGAACTGCACGGCCGGGTACTCCCGGGAGTGGCTCAGGCTGAGAATGCCAAGGAGGTGGAGGCATGAGCAGCGTAACCGCTCGATTCAAGCGAGGTGGTGTTCACCCCTACGAAGGCAAGGAACTCTCCGCAGCTTCTGAGCTGGTGACGGTGGAAGTGCCCAAGCGCCTGCAGGTACCAGTCACACAGCATCTAGGCAAGCCCAGCAAGGTGGTGGTGGAGAAGGGTCAGGACGTTCAGGTTGGCCAGATTCTGGCCGAGGCTGATGGGCCTATCTCGGCTCCCGTCCACTCGCCGGTATCTGGGAAGGTCCTGAAAATTGGGGATGCCGAGATTGTTGGTGCGTACCGCGCTCCGGTAATCGACATCATGAATGACGGGAAGTTCACTGGTGAAGAGGCCTTCAAAGGGACGCCGGTGGTCAATTGGGACGAAAAAGGGGACTTCCTCGGCCGGATTCGAAGCGCCGGAGTTGTGGGATTGGGCGGTGCCGCCTTCCCCACTGCTGTGAAATTGAGACCTCCACCCAACGTGAAGATCGATCACCTGCTGATCAACGGATGTGAATGTGAGCCATACCTCACGGCGGATGATATTCTCATGCGGGAGCGGGCCGCAGAGGTGGTTGCCGGATGTGCAATCATGGCGGGAATCCTGGGTGTTGACCGGGTCCGGATTGGCGTTGAAGTCAATAAGCCACGGGCCATTGAGGCGCTCTCGACGGCCATCTCCCAGCAGGTCTACACAGCTACATTCAAGGGGGCCATCCCCAGCTTTGATATTGTCACGGTGCCGTTGCGGACCATGTATCCTCAGGGTGCCGAGAAGCAACTCATCGAGGCCATAACCGGACGGCAGGTGCCCAGTGGGCAGCTGCCCTTCTCGGTTGGCTGCGTGGTCCAGAATGTCGGTACGGCTTTGGCGGTCTTCGATGCCGTGGCCCGCAAGCGACCCCTTTTTGAGCGGGTTGTCACGCTTACCGGCGGGGCCATTACCAACCCGGGCAATTACCTGGCTCGCATCGGTACGCCGGTGAGTGCGCTGGTGGCCGCGGCCGGGGGCACAACCGAGGCCCTGGCTGCTCAGGTTGCGGGGGGGCCGATGATGGGCAAGAGCCTCAGGAATCATGACGTGCCGGTGGTCAAAGGCATGTCGGGGCTTCTCTTCCTCACCGCGGCGGAGGCTGCGGCGGCGGAGGAGACTGACTGCATCCGTTGTGGCAGGTGTGTCAACGCCTGTCCCATGGGGCTGGCGCCATGTGAGATTACGGCCCAGGCGGATTTCCTGAAGTGGGAGAAATCGATATCGCTGGGCGCACTTGATTGTGTTGAGTGTGGCTCGTGTCAGTACGTCTGCCCGGCCAACCGATTCCTCGTTGCTCGGGTACGCCTCACCAAGTTCTACTCCAGGAGGTTGCCGAAGTGAGTGAGAATCGGATGATACTCCAGTCATCTCCACACGCTCGCGACCGCGAATCGGTGCGCAAGGTGATGTATACCGTCACCCTCGCTCTCCTGCCGGCGGTCATCGCCGGAACGGTGTTTTTTGGCCTGCGCGCGTTGTTGGTAATGGCTCTCTCGGTGGTTGCCTGCCTGATTTTTGAAGGCATCGCCATGAAGGTCTCCGGCAAGCCCGTCAAAGAGACCCTGCTGGACGGTTCGGCGGTGATTACCGGACTTCTGGTGGCCATGAATCTGCCATCGGGCCTGCCCTTGTGGATGGTGGTGGTCGGAGCGCTGGTGGCCATCGTCCTGGGAAAGCACGTCTATGGGGGACTTGGCAACAATCCCTTCAATCCCGCGCTGGTTGCCAGAGTCTTTCTGCTCATCTCTTTTCCCACGGCCATGACCGCCTGGCCCGTGCCATACGGCACTGATGGGGTCACCGCTGCCACGCCACTTGGGGTCTTGCAGATGGAAGGGGCCGCCGTTGCCCTGCAGAGCATCCCCTACTACAACCTGCTTATTGGCAATGTTGGTGGCTGCCTGGGCGAAACCTCCGCGATTGCGCTGTTGCTGGGAGGAATCATTCTGCTGGTGCGGAAGGTTATCTCCTGGGAGATCCCGGTGACCTTCATTGCTACGGTGCTGGTGTTTACGACGATTACCTGGCTGGTGGCTCCGGACAAGCATATCAATCCCCTCTGGCACGTTCTCTCCGGGGGAGTGATGCTGGGAGCCTGGTTCATGGCAACGGACATGGTGACTTCGCCCGTTTCGCGCAAGGGCATGCTGCTCTTTGGAGTCGGGTGCGGCTTTTTCACCTGCATCATCCGTCTCTGGGCCGGTTATCCCGAAGGCGTCTCCTTCGCAATTCTCATTATGAACGGACTGGTCCCCTTGATTGACCGGTATCTGGCGCCCACCCGATTCGGTGCGCGACAAGCGACACAGGGGGCAAAGGCATGAGCGACAAAGCACCGGAAAGCAGTGTCAAGGCAGTAGTTGTGGTGGTGATTATCGCTGCCATCTGTGCTGCGGGATTGGCCTTCGTCAAACAGATCACGGAGGAGCCCATTGCCGAGGCTCGTCGGCAGGAGACTCTAGCTGCGCTGCAGCGCGTTGTTCCTGCTGGTTGCGAAATCAAACTTGAGGGCAAGCTGGTTCGGCCTGAAGGTGCCGATGAGGGTGCGGCTGAAACCAAGCTTATCTTCCCCGGCTACGATGCTGATGGCCAGCTGTGCGGCATCGCCGTGCGGTCACGTAACGACAAGGGATACAGCGGCAAGATTCTGGTGGTCTCCGGTTACTCTGATCTGGAGAGTCGAGAGACTTTGAAGCTCAATCGGATCTACGTCACTGAGCATGCCGAAACCCCTGGCCTGGGAAGCCTCATTACCAATTTGCAGGACGAAGAGCCCGCCACCTGGGGGACTGACCGCTCGAAAGTCTACGGTCTCAACTTCCTGGACCGACTGGTCGCCACGCTCAGTTGGAAGGTTGCCAAATCCGCGGCTGCTGGCGAGAACGACGTTGCTGCCGTCACTGCGGCGACCATCTCTTCGCGGGCTGTGGCAGGAGCCGTGCAGGTTGCTGCGAGTCTGGTTTCCGAGGATTTGGATGGCTTGAAGGCGGCCTTCGCATCCACAGCAAGGAGCGAATGATGAGCAATATTTCCGAACTGACCAAAGGTCTCTGGAAGGAGAATCCGGTTCTGCGCCTGTTGCTGGGCATGTGCCCGGCTCTGGCGGTGACTACGGCAGTGGAGTATGCCGTTGGCATGGGCCTCTCTGCCACGTTTGTGCTGCTGAGTTCAAATGTGGTCGTGGCCTCTTTGCGCAATATCATCCCTGCCAAGACGCGCTTGCCCTGCTTCATCGTTATCATTGCCACCTTCGTGACCATCGTGGACCTGGTGCTCAACGGCTTTGCCCACGATATCCACAAGAGTCTGGGCATCTTCATCCCGTTGATTGTGGTCAATTGCGTCATTCTGGGTCGAGCTGAGGCCTTTGCCTCCAAGCGTCCGGTGTTTGATTCGTTCCTGGACGGCCTTGGTATGGGACTGGGTTTCACCCTGGCCCTGGTTGCTCTGGCTTCAGTCCGGGAGATCCTGGGCAACGGTACGTGGTTGGGAATGTCTCTGACCGGGGGGGAGTTTACTCCCGTCCTGCTCTTTGTCCTGCCGCCGGGTGCTTTCATCTCGCTGGGCTTTTTGTTGGCTGGAATGAACGTCATTGAGAAGAGGAGGCAGGCCAATGGCTGAGCAAGGAATCATCGGCATCCTCCTCATTGCGGTGCTGACCCAGAATGTTATCTTCGCTCGCTTTCTGGGCATTTGCCCTTACCTTGGGGTGTCAAAGCAACTCTCCACCGCGTTTGGTATGTCGGCTGCGGTGCTTTTCGTCATGACTCTGGCCAGCGCCTTGACCTATCCCATCCACGTGCTCATTCTGGAGCCGGCGGGAATGGACTATCTGCAGACCATCTCGTTCATTCTGGTTATTGCCGGCCTGGTGCAGCTGGTTGAAATTGTCATGAAGAAGACGGCGCGGACTCTATACGGGGCACTGGGCATCTTCCTGCCACTGATTACCACCAACTGTGCAATTCTCGGGGTGGCCATCATTAATCTGAACGAGAAGCTTGATTACCTTCAGGCTATGGTCTTCACCATGGGCAGTGCCGCTGGTTTTGGCCTGGCCCTGATTATCTTCTCCGGAATTCGGGAGGCTCTTTCGGTGCGCAGTGTTCCCGAGGCAATGCGGGGAGCGCCCATAGGCCTCATTACCGCGGGCATCCTCGCCATGGCCTTCATGGGCTTTGCGGGTCTGGGGTAGGGCGATCATTCGAATACTGTTGGCAGGAGTTTGCTCTATGTCCCGCGTCACTTCTCTGGTGCTGATCCCCTTCTTGCTTTGCGTCCTCGCCTGCAATCGGAAGGAGGTTGCCGAGAAGACCTTCTACCCCAT
>CALGBT010000584.1 GCA_937884235.1 uncultured Pseudomonadota bacterium | reverse complement strand
CGCGTCCCCCCGTGGGGGGACCGGCCCGCCGCGCGGGCCGAGGGGGGCATCATGCGAGTGAGGCCGGGATGGGCCTATCTGCGAAACCGAACAATCCCCACTTCGATCATCGCCGGCACCAGCAGCACATCAGCCGCCAGCGCCACGACCAGCGCTAAGGGTAGGAGGGTGCCGAGATACTTCATGGTGATGTAGCTGCTCAGGGCCAACGGCAGAAAGCCGGCCACCAGGATGATGGTAGTCATGAGAATACCTCGGCCCGCGTATGAGAAGGTCTCTGCAACTGCCGTCCGGGGATCGCTGCCTCGGAAAATCTCGGTACGAAAGCGGGTGAGAAAGTGGATTGTGTCGTCCACGCCAATGCCAATGGCAATGATCAAAATCAGGACGACGTCTGAGTCAACGTGGGTGAAGCAGAACCCCATCATTCCGACGATGACTCCCACGGGTAGCAAGTTCGGGATCATCGAGATCAAGCCAACTCGCAAGGAGTAAAGCCCGATGGACATGAGCAGCGCAATGAGTGCGAAGGAAAGAATCAGGCCGTTGCGCTGCCCACCAAGAATCTCCTCGAAGAAGAAGCCCAGTAGGAAGACCAGCCCCGTTGTCTCTGCCCGGGTATCCGCTTTCAGATATTGCGGCGCCATGTCCTGAATGGCCTGCCCCTCCTGGGCAGTGGAGCGGGCGCCGTCTCCGGACAGCCGAATCCCGATGACCATCTCCCGGCGGTCAAAGTCGACGATGCGGGACAACTCCTCGCCTCCAGATGACTCGAAGAGGAGGAGGTACTGCGCCAGCAACTCCCGACTGTCGGGGAGCGGATCCGCAGCGGCGCGCACCGGCACCATCGCCGCATGGATACTTTTGAAGAGGTCCACGAGCGAAGTGGCCGATTCGACGTTGGGTCGCTCGCTGATTGCCTGCTGGTAGGCGGCAATGGAGCGCAATCGGTCGGCATCAAACAGGCCGTTCTTCTGGTCTGTCTCCACGTAAAGTTCCAACATGTTGGTGCCGCGAAAGTTGGTCTTAAACCAATCTGTATCCACGGTCAACGTGTTGCTCTCGTCGAAGCGGCGATAGAAATCCGCATCGAAGGTGAAGTAGGGGGTCCCGGCCGCGGCGGCCAGCCCCACAAGTCCGAAGACGGCGATGATGGTCCGTGGTCTGGCTGCCGCCATCTGGCGGGCGGCATTCAGCAGCCAGTCCATGCCGCGGTGGATCAGAGCAGTGGTGCCCCGCCGCAGGGGCGCAGGGGTTTTGCCGAAGGAGAAGAGGACGGGCACCAGAGTGAGCGCAATGAGCAGCGCCACGGCGACGCCAAAGGAGAGTGCGGTGGCGGTGGCTCGCATGGCCGGCTGAGGGACCAACCCGAAGCTGGCGAAGCCGACGAAGGTGGTGGCGGAGGTGAGCAGACAGGCGCGGCCGACCTCGCTACCCGACTCCAGGATCGCCTCGTCCCGGGTTCGGCCTTGCGCCAGGGACATCAGATAGGCACTGCAAAGATGCACTACATCGGAGAAGGCGACGATGAGCACCACCGGCGGGGTCAGGGAGACCAAGGTGTTGATGCGCCCGTCCAAAGCCACCAGGAATCCTACGGCCCAGATCACCGCGGTCATCGAGACCGCCAGGGAGACAACTGCTGGCCAGAGTCGCCTGAAGAGCAGCCAGACGGCCAGGATGAGAATGATGGAGACGATGGGGAAGATGGTCTTGACGTTGAAGTGCAGTTGCTCAACCGATTCGGCCAGGGCTGCGGTGAAGCCAGTGACGTGGAGCTGCTCCTGGGCATAGCCGCAGGCCTTGAAGGTCTCCACCGAGTTGGAAACCATCCAGGTGGCGTCCTCTCCGGCCCGGGTGTCGTCAACGGTGAATTCCACAACTACCGCATGGGAGCGGCCATCAGCAGAAAGAAAGAGCGGACCCACCTGCTCGTCGGCTTGCATTCTGGCGAGAACTGCCGCTGCCCGCTCAGGATGTTCTCGCGCTTCATCGGCGTATTTGGTTATGTGAAGCGTCTTGCCCACGGAGTCAATGCGCTGGGCACCGAGAATGGAAGAGACGTAGCCGACCTCCGGCAACTCCAGGAGCTTGTCCACAGTCTCTTGGAGGCGCTTCAGATTGGCCGGTTTGAGCATCTCCGGGTCTTGGATGCCGACGATAATGGAACCGTCGGAGCGAAAGTTGCGGGCCCGCTCAAGGTAGCGCTTGAACTCCGGACGATCACCGATCATGTCTTCGCCCAGGCGCGTAGTCATCTCAGCCCGGCTGGCGCTCCACGCGGCCAGGCCGGTCAGACCGAGCCAGACGGCAATGACTGCGTAGCGGTAACGAAGAACGAATTGGACCCAGGTACGCATAAGCGACTCGCAGTTCGAACTAACTTCGATGCTAGCTCAAAGCCCGGGAGCGAGTCAAAGGTGGAAAATCAGGTAGTGGCAAGGGCGGCATCGACGGCGGCAGGGAAGATGGCGTTGACGTCACCGTCGAGTCGCAGCGTCACCTCCGCCAGGCCGTCGTGTTCGGTTTGGCCCCGGTTAATAACGACGTAGGGAATCCCGCGGTGGGCCGCGGCCAGCGGTACGCTGGCCGCAGGATGGACAGCCAGGGTAGACCCCAGAGAGATGACCAGGTCAGCCATTTGGGCCGCGGCAAAGGCTCGGGCCAGGTCCCCTTCGTCCAGGGACTGGCCGAAGCTGATGGTGGCCGGCTTGAGAATGCCTCCGCATTGACAGACAGGTGGTTGCCCGGTGGACTTGAAGGAGGCGAAATGCGGCCCCGGGTCGGTGCGCTCACCGCAGCTTTGACAGGCCACCAGCAGGTCTGTGCCGTGAATCTCCACTAAGCGCTCACGGGTAGTGCCTGCCAGGGCATGCAATCCGTCAATGTTCTGAGTCACCACCATCTCGACGCGGCCGGCAGCCTCCAGGGCCGCCACCGCCCCATGGACCTTGTTGGGCTGGGCATGCTGATGCTGTCCCCAGCTCTCGAGTTTAAAGTCCCAGTACTCGACTCGGGCCGCCTCACTGGACATGAAGCTGGCGTAGTAGACCGGCTGCCGCGTCTTCCACACCCCCTGCGGCCCCCGGAAATCAGGGATCCCGCTGGCCGTGGAGATGCCAGCCCCGGTGAAGATGAGAAGGCGGTCATGGGTGGTCAGCAGCTCAACAAGTTCCGCGTTGGGGTCCTGGCTCATGCTCACATCCTCGGCGAGAGACAGTCAGTTAATGACTGCCCGCGATGGCCACGCCCCGGGAAGGCTGCTGGAGCAGCGTTGCCCATATCGGCAGTGGAGTCTTCCTGAGACGATGCCTGTCACTGCCTAGAACCAGAAGCCCAGCAAGAATGCGGCCGAACCCGTGCCCAGGACGAAGTTCGTCGTCTTGGCCGCCACGGTTTCGCTCGTCGCCCGCTGGATGCCCAGGCGGTACTCTGCACCGAGGCTTACGTTCTGAGTGAAGAACCAGTTTACACCGGCGATTCCGGCCAGCGTGAAAGAAGTGCCGTCGGTTTCGTTGTCCTCGCCATCCGGGTCGATGGACATCATGCCGAACTGCAGGATGCCGCCGGTGTAGATCAGCAAATTGTCAGTGCGGAAGAGGACGTAGTCAATACCTCCCTCAATGGCGAAGTTGCTGGTCTTATTTTCGATGTTGCCACCGCCGCCGTCAGGGTCGACTTCGGAGCTGGAATTGTCAAATCCCAGCGCCGCGCGGATATGCAGCCGCTGCGCCAATGCATAGCGACCGCCAATGCCGATGCCCTCGAAGTTGGTCGGCGTCGAGGCGAAGATGCCTCCCATGTCGAACATCAGGGCCGCACTGCCCTTCATGACCGCCATCGCCGGCTGGTCGTCTGCGGGGTTTGCCTGCGCTTCGGTTGCCACGAAAAGAAGAAGTAAGGCTAACATGACTCTACGCATCGAAATCCTCCCTTGGCCCTGGGCCAGTAGTCTCAAGTGTGTGCCGGAGGCGACATGCCACCGGGTCAGTTCATCCGCTGCACCTAAAAGCCTTCTTCACAATTGTTGACGCATTCTTCGATAACCTCTGGCGGCACCTCAAAGCGCGCCAGTTGATCCTCACAAATCTGCTGACAGTCGACCAGAATCGCCGGCGGAGGATTGTCGTGATCCTCCTCTTCGTCGACGCTGTACTTCTCTGAACATATCTCCAGTGCATGGCAGGAGTTGGCCCCGGCGAGACAAGCGAGCCACTCTCCCTGCGGTTCGAAGCCGCCGGCGACGTATTCGACCAGGCCGACGCAATCCTCGACAGTAATCTCCTCTTCAATATCCTCATCATCGAAGCAGCCCATCGAGATGACGTTTTGGCAGACCGAGGTCAGGTCTACTGAGCCACCCGATTGGAGTCCGGAGCCGCTCCCTGCTGCCTCAGCCCCCAGTCCCGACTCGTGGCCGGCCTCGTCGCCGAGCCCGCTGGTCTCAGTGCCGCTACCGCCGGCCTTGGCGAAGGGGCTTGTCCCCAGACCACTCATCTCAATCTCTGGTCCGTTACCCAACCCGTTGGGCGCCAGTCCCTGCAGGATCTGGCCATCGTCTTCCTCGAAGTCGCCGCAGCTACCAAGAACAAGACAGCCTGCCAGTACCAGCAACAATAGTCGATATCTGTCCATGTCACCCACCTCGTTTGCAATCATCTGCACCCGTCACCAACCCCCGAGTGCTTTCTACCAATGTAATGGCCGCAATTATCTGCGAGGAGCGCCCGTCGGTCAAGCGTCTTTTCAGGGCACCACCCAGTATCCTCGTGCTTGGCCCCAGTGGTACCCACGGCGGCAGCGCAGCGAGCCGTGGGCCGCGTGGCTCGACCGATGACTGCCTCAACCCGCCCCAGGTGGTGCCTGTTAGCCCCCCGCTCAGCGAGGCGATGCCTCGCCTGCCGCAGGGGGTACCTCGGTGTAGCTACGTTGCCGGGTCGGGGCAGTTCAGCAAGGCATCATATTCGCCCTATCCAGCGGAATGCAGGGCCTCAATGGGCTCCAGCAGGCTGGCGCGGTGGGCGGGGTAGGCACCAAACACGACGCCGATAGCCACTGAAATCGAACTGGAAAGCAGTGCCGCCTCCACCGAGAAGTCAGCCCGCACCCACCCGAAGTAGTTGGCCAGGGCCACCCCTAGCATGCCGAACAGCACCCCTGATGCCGCTCCCGCCAGCGCCAGCAGCGCCGCTTCGAAGAGGAACTGAAAGAGAATGTCGTTGCGCCGGGCGCCGATTGCTCGGCGGAGGCCGATCTCCCACCGTCGCTCCCGCACCGACATAAGCATAACCGCCAGAATCCCAATCCCTGCCACCAGTAAAGAGATTGCCCCGACCCCAATCACCAGGCGGGTGGTCGATGCCGAGGTGGCCAGTGCCGTCTCCAGCAATGCCCGCTGGTTCTGCAGCGTGAAATCGTCATCTTGGGCTTTGCGCAAATGATGCCTCTTGCGCAGCAGGGTGCGCACCGATCCCTCCAAGCTACCCAGCACGTTGACGTCGTTTGCCTTCACGTAGATGGTTTCAATGTAGTTAGTGTGAAAGAGACGCTTCATACCCGTATCCAAGGGGATGAGGACGAAGTCGTCCTGGTCCCCCCCATTCATGTCGGCCCCCTTGGCGGCGGCTACCCCGATGACCCGAAATGGCAGACGGCCGATCTTCACCAACTCCCCCAC
>CALGBT010000583.1 GCA_937884235.1 uncultured Pseudomonadota bacterium | reverse complement strand
CTGACAGCCACAGGCACTCATGTCGGCGACGCAAGCGCCCTCAAGACAGGAATCGCCAGTGGAGCACTCCAGACCGTCATCACAGGGGCCGTCGCCCAGGGGCGTGTGAGTGCATCCGGCACCGGGCTCACACTGGTCCATGGTGCATTGGTTCTCGTCGTCGCAATCCGCCGGAGGCCCAGAGCAGAGACCGTCGGTGCAGATATCGGGGGCAGTGCAGGGATTACCGTCATTGCAAATGAAACTGTTGTTCTCGTAGAAACACGCACCGGTGTCGGGGTCACAGGTATCGGTAGTACACCAATTCCCGTCATCGCAGATATTCACCCCCGCATCGTTGCAGCAGGGATTGTCATTGAGTTCATGATAGCAGCCCGACACGGGATGGCAGAGGTCAGCCGTGCATTCGTTGCCGTCGTTGCAGTCCGTCAACTCGGGTCCAGCAACACAGGCGTCTTCCACACAAGTGTCGCCGCCGGTGCAAGAGTCACCATCCTCGCAGGCGAGCCCATCAAGTGCGGCATGAACACAACCCGCATCGAGACTGCAGGAGTCGGCGGTGCAGTCATTCCCGTCGTTGCAATCAAGCTCCTGCTCGCCCTGGCACTCGCCGTCAAGGCAGAGGCCGGGTGCGGTGCAACCACCATCGCCGCCACAAGCGATTCCGTCCTCTGGCGAACTGTTGCAGCCACTCAGCGCATCACACCCATCGGCGGTGCAAGGATTGTCGTCATTGCAGTCCACAAAAGTGCCGGTGCAAAGGCCGGCGACGCAGATTTCACCATCAGTGCAGGCATTCGCGTCATCACAGTCGGAACCGTTGGGCAACGGCTCGAGGGCGAAGGGGCTGCTGGAATCACAAATAGAACAGCCACCGTTGCCAGTCTCAGATTCCGCAAAGCAGATACCGTCAACAAGGCAAGCCCCAGCGGTCACCTGATAAACGCAATCACCAAGTCCATCGCACATGTCATCGGTGCAGACGCGGCCGTCGTCACAGGCGTATGCAGTGCCACCGGCGCAACTCAAGTCCGCCGCAACAACCTCGCCAAAAGTGCAGGGGTCATGGTCATCGCACGGCTCTCCGGGAACCGGGGCGGTGGCGCTATCGGGCGGGAAAATATCCTCGGGCCCAACCTCCGGCAAGACTGAGTCCTCCGGTTGCGGCGTGAGGTCTTCAGTTTCAACATCGGCCGGAACGAGGTCAGGCAACAGAGCTGCCGTGCCCTGCCCGCAAGCAGGTGCGAGTATCAGCAAGAGGAGCGCGCTCTTGAGCAATGTAGTGGTCATGGTCTCCTCCTATTGAACGTCGCCAGAGAGAACGGTGTAGCCGAAGACCCGCAGCAACTGCTGGAGGTCGAGGGTAATCCCCGAGCCGGGGGGAATGGAGGGGTCAAAACCTGAGAGGTCAATGGAAGGAATGGGGAAAGACCCAAGGGCACCAGCAGAGAATGAATCCAGCAGCCCACCCACCAGGTTCTCTTTGATAATCCCCACCAGCAGATTCTCGGCCCCGGCCAGGGGGCCGGAAATCTCAGTTACCTCTACTTCCATGATACGGACCTCACCGAGGGCGACTGACAGCTCATTCTGGCCGCCGGATTCGATGGCAACGATGTCGGCAGCCACCTCTACAGATGCGTAGATGGTCATTTGTACGGGTAACCCGGCCATGACCATGGTGCCGTCAATGCGCATGTCACCAATCTGCAGGACCTGCTGCCCATCGGGGGTACAGCTGGTGAGGATGGTGGGAAGGAGGAAGTCAACATGGAGGTTCACGTTGGTGAGCCCGAAACCACCCAGGTCGACCCCCAACTCTGCAGGTGCAACATCCATTTCAAACAGCCCACCCCAGTACATGGCATAGGGAAGCTGGTTGAAGAAGTCATCGTGAAGAGCCAACTCCAACTGGCCGATCTTAGGGAAGGCGAAGGTGCCGGGTTGACTGCCAAGGCACTTCGCTCGGCCAATGGAACCCAGGGGGGCATGGGAGTTGTCCTTGGGCACGACTACGGTGGCCCGCAGACCAAGGGACGCCCCAGCAGGCTTGAAGTCCACTGAATGAAGTTCAGTTTTCAATTGCATGACGATGGGGTCCCCGCCACCCAGGAACGGCGCAACCGGGATGTCCTGGTCGAGGGCCAGGGAGCTGAGCGCATCGACGATGGTGGCAGGAATCAAGGCGCCAAGCTGGTCCTCGAATTGAGCCTCCAGTTGGGATGCAAACTGGTCCTCGAAAAAGCCTATCAGCCAGTTGAGCAGGAATCCCCAGATCCCATCGAGCTGGATGTCGAGACCATTTACGCTTACCGCGGTGCCAACCATTTCAGCGGCCAACTGGTCATTGACCATGGCAATCAGGACATTGGCATCGATGGTAATGGAGGTGGCGGTGACAACTCCGGCCACGTCGGGACAGAGGAAGCCCGACATATCCACCGCGATATTGGCGTGGAAGTCGGGAATCGTGATGAGCAGGTGGAGGCCGCCATCAATGGGCACGAGATCAACCTCGGGCTGGCCGTATGTCATGTTGCTGATGTTGACCTTGTAGCTGCACCATCCTTGCGAACCCGAGGTGACAGGGTTGGAGATGAGCGAAGATAGGTCGAGCCCTTCGAGATAAAGAGTCATGATTGTTGCCAGGTCATCGACATCCGCAGTGTCGTCATCGTCCCAGACCTCAGGCCCGAGGAAGGCCATGATGCCATCTGGAACCATCCCAGCCGCAGGTTCGGCGATGTCCGGCTGGAACCACTCGGTGGAGAAGTAATACGCTGGCGTGGTTCGGCCAATGCCCCCGGCACTATCCTCGGCCTCGGCAACAATAAGATTCATGCCCTGCAAGGAAGTCATGGGATGGGAAAACTGACCATCTGCTGCGACGTCGACCAGATCACCGTTGATGGTGAATGTAGCAATAGACCCGGCCTGGCTGGTCACCGAACCGGTGACGGTAACCACCGGGTCACCGTTGATGGTCGCACCACGGGGCGGGTAACTGATGACGATGGTGGGGCGGCAGGCCTTGGTTGTGAGGGCAGCGAAAACGCAGCCGCCATTGACATCGCAAGAATCCGCGGTGCAGACGTTGTCGTCGTTGCAGATGACCGGTGCGCCAACGCACTCAGACCCAACGCAGGCGTCGCCCTGGGTGCAGGCATTGCCATCGTCGCATGGCCCCACCGCCAACTCGTGCCAGCATCCAACAAAGGGTTCACATGCATCATCGGTGCAATCGTTGCCGTCGCCACAGTCAAAAGGTATGGGGCCAGGAGAGCAGTCGCCCGCGTCACAGGTGTCAGCAGAGAAACATACGTCTCCGTCGTCGCAAGGAGCATCATTGGGCATGGCAACGCACCCGACAAAGGCCTCACAGGAATCGTCGGTACAGAGATTGCCGTCGTCGCACGGCAACTGCATGACACCGGGCACACAGGCACCGCCAACGCAATAATCACCGTCGAGGCAGGGGTCCAGGTCGTCGCAGGGGGCATTGTTGGGGAAATGCAGGCAATGAAGCTCAGGATGACAAGAATCATCGGTACAAGGGTTGCCATCGTCACACTCGGGGGAGTCGGAACCGGCCCCGCATTTCCCCGCACTACAGATGTCGCCCAAAGTGCATTGGTTGCCGTCGTCACACGGCTCTGAGTTGGGTGTGAAGACGCACCCCAGCAGCGCATCACAATGGTCGTCAGTGCAGAGGTTGCTATCGTCGCAGACCACGGGGGGGCCAGAGACGCACTCGCCAGCCTCGCAGGTCCACTCGGCACAGGCATCGGAACCGCAGTCTCCATCGTGCACCGTGGCCTCACATTGCCCGTCCACGCAGCCATACGTGGTGCAAGGGGAATCCTCCGGACAAGCAAGGGGAAGAC
>CALGBT010000582.1 GCA_937884235.1 uncultured Pseudomonadota bacterium | reverse complement strand
TGACGCAGCGGTTGCCTTCCAGGTGTTGTCCCCTGGCGCACTTCGTGGCCTCACGTTTCTGGTCATTGACGCAGCGGTTGCCGGCGAGGTGCTGGCCCTTCGGGCACTTCTTGGTCTCACGCTTCTGGTCATTGACGCAGCGGTTGCCTTCCAGGTGTTGTCCCCTGGCGCACTTCGTGGCCTCACGCTGCTGGTCATTGACGCAGCGGTTGCCTTCCAGGTGCTGGCCCCGAGGGCACGCCTTCACATCACGAGCTTCGTCGGCCACGCAGCGCTCCCCTTCCAAATGCGAGCCATCCGGACAGAACTGACGCGTCGCTGGTTTGACGCAACGTCCCGATTCCATCACCGTGCCGGGAGGGCATTCCCGGCCCACTTCCGCCTCAATGCAACGCCGGCCGTTGAAGGTGCTTCCCTCGGGGCAGGTGGGCTCGGGGCGAACGCAGTGCCGGCCATCCCAGATGTAGCCTTCGACGCACTCCTTGCGGCCCGGCTTGATGCAGCGCTGACCGTTCCAGATGGTGTCTCCGGGGCAGCGAATTTCCTTGGTGATGCAGTTGCCCCCGTCCCAGTAAGTGTTGGGGGGGCATTCGGTATCGCGGGCGATGCAAGACTGTCCGTCCCACCAGCTACCCATGGGGCAGCGCGTCTTAACCTGCTTGTGGGGAATACACTTGCCGTTGACGAAGACGGTGCCGTCGGGGCAGGTCAGCAGCATGCCCTCTTCGTAGGCGATGCAGTAGTCGCCATCCCAGTAGGAACCATGGGGGCAATCGACCACGCCTTCCGTCATGTAGTAGTAGCCGTCCTGAGGGTAGGGTGGCCCATCGTGATGATAGACATAGGTCGGCCCGCAAGCCATCAGAGCACCAAATAGCAGAGTCCCCAGGCAACCCACAACGGCTTGCAGCATTCTTCGTCTCATCTTTTCCCCTCTTGTGGAATTCAAATGGTCTTGGACTATCGCAAAGCCTCGCCATTGTACGAGTGAAACACCTCTCTATTCATAGCAAATGAAAAACTGTGCGTACAGACCTACAATTCGCTGGCTACCAGGAATCCCTCATGGACCGCTTCGAAGATGGTGCGGGCCTTTCGAGCATCGCCCACCGCCTTCACCACGATGCCGGTGTCAGACAACGCTTCCTCGAGGGTGGTATCGGGGACAGAACCCAGGGCCAGAACGACGCTATCGGCATCGCAGGAGCCGCGGCCATCTTCGCTGATCCACTCCACCTTCTGGGGCGTTATGCGGGCCACCCGGGCTCCGGCTTGTACGTGCACGCCCAAGAGGTCCAGTTCCTTCAGAAACACCCACTTGTTGGCTGGCCCGAGGCCATTGCCGATGCGGGGCAGAAGCTCAACGATGGTCACATTTCGGGTGCCTTGCAGCGCCAGCCGCCGGAGCGTCTCCATGTCTTCCGCCTGATGCTTGAGCAGGAACTTCAGCGCGTCGGCCGAGAGTGTTCCAGCCTCGGCCAGCGCCAGCGCCGTCTCGATACCGACGGCTCCCCCACCAATGACTACCACCTTCTCGCCAACTCGAACGCGCTTGAGCAGGACGTCCCAGGCCATCACGACATGGGGGAGATCGATGCCTTCAATGGGGGGGCGGGTCTGTTTTGAACCGGTGGCCAGAATAACCACATCCGGGGCCACTTTCTGGACCGTTGCGGCAGTGACCGAGTGGCCCAGGGAAACGGGGATGCCGACTCGCAGGAGTTCGCTTTCGTAGAAGTTGAGTAGTGCCCGAAAATCCTCCCGCCCCGGCGGCGCCGCCGCCAGGGGAAGCTGTCCGCCAATGGACGGAGCCGCATCGAAGAGGTTGACTTCGTGGCCTCGGGCGTGGGCGGTGAGCGCCGCTTCCAGGCCGGCCGGGCCGGCCCCGACAATCATGACCTTCTTGGGTGAATCGGATTTCACGATGGCCCGTACGGCCTCGAAGCCAGCCTGGGGATTGCAGAGGCACTGCACATCGCGCACACGAAAGAGGCGCTCCATGCAACCCTGCAGACAGGCTACGCAGGGCCGGATTTCGCCGGTGCGTCCGGACCGAGCCTTGTTGCTCCACTCGGGGTCAGCGATCTGCGCCCGGCCGATACAGACCATGTCGCAGATGGAGTCCCGTAGTAGCTCCTCGGCCTGGTGCGGGTCGACGATGCGGTTGGAGGCGAAGACCGGAACCCGCACCGCCTTGCGGATCTCTGAGGCCAGGTAGGAGAAGGCCCCTCGCGGAACGAGGGTGGGGAGTTGCGGGATGCGGGTCTCATGCCAGCCGCCAGTGATATTGAAAGCATCGGCGCCGGCGGCTTCGAAGCGCTGACAGATCTTCACCATGTCAGCATTGATGTTGCCGCCAGGGACGAAGTCGCTGCCGGAAACGCGCATGGTCACCGGGTAGTCAGGCCCGACTGCGGCCCGGACTTTCTCCAGGACCTCCACACCAAAGCGGCAGCGGTTTTCAAAGGAACCGCCATACTCGTCTTCACGTTTGTTGGTCACCGGTGAGAGAAACTGACAGATCAAGTAGCCGGCCGAGGCAATGATCTCGACTCCGTCAACACCGGCTAACTGGGCCCGGCGTGCCGCCGCGGCAAACTTTTCTTGAACCTCGGCGATTTCATCATGTTCCAGCGCCCGAGGCGTCTCTTTGGTGTAGTTTGAGGGGACCGCGGAAGGGGCCACTGCCTCGGCCCCCTTGGCCATCATCCGGTGCATGTAGCGGCCGGCATGGAAGAGCTGAATGAAGAACTTCGAGCCATGTTTGTGGAGCGCGCTGGACATGCGCCGCCAGGGTTCGATGAATTCATCGGCATCAATGCCCGGCAGCATCAAACCACCGCCCACCAGGTCGATGCCCACGCCACCAATGATAATCAGCCCGCAACCGCCCTTGGCCCGGGCCTCATAGAAATCAATGAGCCGGTCATTTGGCTTGCGATCGATGCTAGTGTACTTAAGTCCGAAGGCAGGCATCACGATACGGTTGGGAATCTCAACAGAGTTGATGCGCAGGGGTGAGAAGAGCATGTCCATGACGGCCTCCCGAATGACGCAGTGAGTCTAGCACACGTGGGGCCGGGGTGTCATGAGGGATGTGCTGGGTCGCAGGTGGTGCCCCACAGCCCACAGCTCGCTGCGCTGCCGCCGTGGGTTCTCCGATGGGCGGGTGCGGGGGGT
>CALGBT010000581.1 GCA_937884235.1 uncultured Pseudomonadota bacterium | reverse complement strand
CCAGGGACCTCTGCATGGCCCGGGACTGCGCCACCGACGAGGTCTGCCCCATGGCCGGAGCCGACACCTCTTACCCGGGCGTCCGTCAGAGCGGCCTGTGGCCAATTCATCTGGCTGCCCAGCAACACCTGGGTTTGGGAATCGACGGCATGCGAATGGTCGCCCTCGCCCTGCTCATCGTCGCACTCCTGGCCGTCGCCTTCATGGCTGAAGCCATTGCGACTCGCAGCGCCGGCTTCCTGGCCGCGCTGGTCGGGGCGGTATTGCACCTGCAGGTGGGGTACTGGACGGTGCTCTGGAACCCCACCTTCATCCTGTTGCCCTGTGCTGCGTATTTTGGTGCCATTACAATTGCCGCCTACTCCCGCCACTGGCTCCCCTTCGTCGCGGCGGCATTCTTCCTGGCCTTGGCTGTGGCGCTGCATCCCATCGCCTCCCTCATGGCGGTTGCTCTGCCTTGGATACTGGTGCTGCGGGCGCCAAAGCACCCCCTACGAACACTACTCGGAATGACAGGAGTAGCGGCAATCACTGTCTACACCTTCTTCCGCGATGCCATCATCGCCCTCTACCGGGAAGTCCAGACCGGGGCCCTGTCCGATTCCCTTTCACAGCGTGCAGAGCGAGTCATTCCTGTGGCGGGGCTCCTCCTGGGAGGTACTCTGTTGGTGGCCACACTGGCGACTCTCTGGTGGCTCCGACGGCGCAATCGTGGCTGGTTGGGGCGCCAACTGCAGGGACCCACCGCCACACTACTGCTGGCGTGCCTGAGCCCCACCGCGCTGGCGATTGTCGTGTTGCTGGCAACTGACCGCTTCTATGGCTACCGCTATCTGGTGGCACCGCTGCCGGGACTGCTTTTCTCGCTGGCCATCCTGGTCGGCTGGGCAGAAAGACGCTTGACCGCCACCGCCCTCGCCCGCCGACTGCCGCAATCCCTCGGCGCCTGGGCCGGTCCTTTGCTCCTGATTGGCATCACCCTGCTGCTGCCCGAACTGACGGTGGGGGGGCGCAGCCTCACTCCCCGTACCTGGAGCTACGCTGATGGCGAAGCTCTGGCAGAGCACCTGGTCGATGCCGGCATAACTGACTTCACCCAGGCTCTGGAGCGGGTCCACGGCGCTGACCTGCCGCTGCTCATGTATGCGGTGAGACCATTCTTACGGGAATCCGGCGAGCATGTAACAGACCCGGGGAGCGGTCTCATCCTGGTGGTAAGCGCAGCGCCGGATGCGCAGCTGCCGCCGGAGTGGTTCGTGAGGACCCGGGCCAACGGTAGCGCCCTCTATGCGGCCCCCGTCCCCAGGATGCTCGACTGGCACACCGCGCAAGCTCGATTGTTATCAACCACCTCAGATGGCGCTTCGGTTCCCTGGCGGACCGTGGAAATCGGCGGAATCCCCGCGACCTACTCCCCCTGGGTGCGCCCGCAGGACGGGGAGTTCGTCGCCGATGGTAGGATTCTGCATTTACAACTCTCCGTGCTGCCTGCCGCTGCTCCATTCTACATCCGTCCCCTCTCCGATTGTCGCTGTCCCGAGGGCACCGCGGCGGTGGTGGCGGTAGCTGGCCTGGATGCTGAACTCCTGGGTGATGGCAGGGCACTGGTCCAGCCGCGGGGTGGTCAGCTTTCGGGCCGCGTAACCCTCGAATGGCGCGCCGCCGATTCGTGTCCACCCATCGATCTGGGGCAAGGCGGTCCAGCCGTTGCCGCATGGCCAGCCGCCAGCCAATCACTGAGCACGCTGCTCCAGGGGGCACAATGTCCCTAGGTAAGACACACTGGCCGGCCATGCTCATGGCCGGACTGCTCCTCACCGTCGGGGCCCCTGTCCAAGCGGAGGAGATGTGCCTCGGTCCAGGATCTACCGAGGTTATCCAACAGCAGTTCCACGCAGACGCCAGCGGCTCGGCTGAGCTTGACTCCATGATGGTGGACAAGAACAGCGTCACTTTGACGGTGCTCTTCCAGGGAAATGCCTATCCTTTCTCCGGCCATCGCCAGTCAGATCTGCCGCTGGCCTTCACGTCGACGAGCCAACCGCCGCCAGCGTTGACTGCCCTGATGGAACGTTTTTCGCAAAGCCTCCCGGCCTCCATTTGGTCATCCTGCGGCAAGTCGAACGGACGGGAATCACCAGCGCCTCGCGCCGGGGCCCATGACCTCTCCAACCTCCCCCCGGAAGCCTGCCGCCCGGTGCCCGGCCACTACTGCTTCGACAAGTACTGGACTCTGCCACCCCGCTGGACCATCACCGGTGCCCTCTTCGCATACTGGCTCCACGTGCTGCTCTTCATCGGCCTGTTCGGGGCGGGAATGTGGTGGGTGGCAAGACGTCCGCGAGCATGAGAGTGTGAGGTGGGATGGGCTGGAGAGGGCAGGTAGGTCGGTCTATGCGTGGTAGCAGCGAGGCAGCCGATTCGCCAGATCGTTGACGTAGGGCCAGGGATCGGAGCCCTCGCGAAAGAGGCCAATGAGGCGCTGTACGCGTTCCTGCCAGGTGTGGATCTCGGTTGCATTCCACTGCCTGCCATCTCCCTCCTCCCGCGCCCTTTCGAGGTACCATCCCAGTTGCTGCGTATTGCCCGAAAGGGTGGCCAACCTGAACCAGTGCCAGACGGCAGGCGGATGGAACTGCTTCTGCAAGGAATTCAGGTAGCACTCCTGGGCCTCCTGGAATTCCCCCAGCCGCGTCTTGTCACGCCCATTCCCGTCAAAGCGTAGGGATTCTGTGGGGCGATCTCCAGAACC
>CALGBT010000580.1 GCA_937884235.1 uncultured Pseudomonadota bacterium | reverse complement strand
ATGAACGTCGCACTTGGGGTCATCGGCCTCGACGGATTTGCTCGACAGCGTCGCTCGAATCCTTCTCGGAGGAAGTGGGGGAGCACTTGTTGCTTGATGGACCAACAGCACCTCACCCGCCATCGGACGAGGCGTTAAGAAGAGAGATCGTCGATACGGGCACCAGATGTGCCGCGTCGTATCGCACTGGCGCAGGCTCGTTCGAGGGAACTGTGCCCATGTAGAAATATATTAGCACACGAAGCATTGAGCTCAGGTCAACAGAGAAACGGGCCGCGGCGCTAGCTCGCACAGAGATTTCCCTTGCAGCCCGGTGTTTTGCGTGCTAATCATTTTCGCGGGGGATGGATGAGCCTCATGGATCCTACAGCTGAGCAAGTACTGGTTGCATTGCGTCGCATCGTGCGCGCGATTGACGTCCATTCCCACCGGCTCGTCAAAGCATGCGGCCTCACAGGTCCCCAACTTGTACTGATGCAGCAGATCGGGCGTATCGGGACGCCGTCGCCGTCAGAGTTGGCGAAATCGCTGAATCTGAGCAACGCCACTGTCACGGGGATCGTGGATCGCCTAGAACGTCGAGGGCTGGTCGTGCGTCGGCAAAGCGAAACCGACAAGCGCCGAATAAGAATCTCTCTTACTGAATCTGGAGTTGATGCCCTGGGCTCTGCTCCGACAATGCTCCAGGACACGCTGGTCAGGGCTCTAACCGAGTTGGATGACTGGGAGCGGAGTCTGCTTCTTGCGTCACTGCAGCGTCTTGCGGGAATCATGCAGGTCGAGGGGCTCGAGGCAGCACCAATTCTCTCAAGCGGCCCTCTGAGTCTCAACGAGAATGAGATGCTAGAGGTTCTTCCAGGCGATCCGCAGTCGGTGCCAGGGGCTTCCTAGCAGGATCCCCAGAAGGAGACGGACGTTTCATGACCCTTCTCGATTACCTCATCTTCGCGCTCTACATGGTCGCTGTGCTGGCGGTCGGGTTGTGGTTCTTCCGCCGCAACAAGGATGCGGAAGACTACTATGTCGGAGGCCGCTCCGTCTCTGGCATGCACGTGGGCCTGTCCGTGGTTGCGACAGACGTGGGTGGTGGCTTCTCCATTGGTTTGGGGGGGGTGGGGTTTCTTATGGGCCTGGCCGGGAGTTGGCTGCTCTTCACTGGTCTGGTCGGGGCGTGGCTGTCCGCCATCTTCATCATTCCCCGGGTCAAGCGACTGGACAGCCGCCACGGTATGCTCACCTATCCGGACTTCTTGCGCCACACCTATGGTGACCGGGTGGCGGCTGTGGCGGCAGTTATCTCCGGCATCGGCTATCTCGGGTTCACCGGAGGCCAGATTCTGGCGGGTGCCAAGCTGGCCGCTGGTACCGTTGTGGAGGGGCCGGTGCTCGGCCTGTCCCCATTGCACTTCTCCCTCATAGCTATCGGCTTCTTTATCGTGGTGTACACGATGCTTGGGGGACTCAAGGCCGTCATCTACACCGACACCGTCCAATGGATCATCCTCCTTGTCGGCCTGATCTTCTTCGCTATTCCCTTCGCACTACAACGGGTTGGTGGTTGGCAGGGACTGCGCGCGTCGCTCCCCGACCGTTACTTCGACCTCACGGCCATCGATCCGATAACTCTGATCAACTGGTTTGTTACCATCATCCCCATTTGGCTCGTGGCCATGACCCTGTATCAGCGCATCTATGCCTGCCGGGATCAACGGGAAGCGCGCAAGGCCTGGTTCACTGCGGGGCTCTTCGAATACCCGATCATGGCCTTCATGGGGGTCATTCTCGGCATGTGTGCCCGGGTTCTCTTCCCCGAGGCCGAGCCCGAGATGGGCCTGCCTATGCTCATCAAGAGTGTGTTGCCGGCAGGTCTCATGGGTATCGTAGTGGCTGCCTACTTCTCGGCTATCATGTCCACTGCCGACAGCTGCCTGATGGCCAGCTCCGGCAACTTCGTCAATGATCTGCTCCAAAGGTCGCGACTCAAGAACAGTTCGGACCGCACTATCATACGCATATCACAGGTGGCCACCGGGCTCATCGGCGTCCTGGCCGTACTCCTGGCAGCCCTTTCCGAGGATGTCCTGGGGGCCATCCTGCACGCCTATGCTTTCCTGGTCTCCGGGCTCTTTGTCCCCACCTTGGGGGCTTATTTCTGGCGCCGGGCAACCCCGGCCGGTGCCCTGTCCGCGATGCTGCTTGGCGGCGGCACCACCCTCACCTTGATCGTAACGGGCCTCGACCTCCCTGCCGGTCTCGACGCCAGCATCTTTGGCATCTCGCTGTCCGCCATTGTCTTTGTCATCGTCTCGTTGATTACGCCCGGCGGCAGCGTCGTTCCTCTAGAGGAATCCGCCTCAGGAGCGATGTCATTGAACGTCTTGTCCACACCCAAACTCTGCGCGCCCGTAGAGCCCGAGGAGGCACCATGACCACCCAAAATGATCCGGCCGACAGCGTCTCTTTGCACGAAGTGGATAAGCCCCACGATCTGCCTGAGGGGCTGTCCGTCGATGAAGTGGCGGAGTTCTTTCACCACAAGATGAAGCCTTACCACGATACCGTCGAAGATGTCCGCGGTGGCCTCGACTACGCGTTCTCCGATGCCGAAGGCAAGGGTGGCTTCCTCATCGTCGCTCGCCAGGGTGCGACCATGGTCGGCGGCATCACCATCCTCAACACCGGCATGACGGGCTACATCCCCGAACATGTCTTGCTCTTTGTGGCCGTGGACCCCGCGCAGCGCGGACGAGGCATTGGCGAGCGGCTGATTCGAGCGGCACTGCAGCGCCTCGGTGGGGCTTTGAAGCTTCACGTGGAACATGACAACCCTGCTCGACGGCTCTATGAGCGCGTAGGGTTCACCTGTAAGTACATTGAAATGAGGCGAGATCAATCATGAATCGAGTAACGATAGACCTTCATGCACTCAAGCATAACCTGGAGGTGATCACTAGACAGATGGACCGGCATGGGGCCTCCTGGAGTATCGTTACCAAGGCGGTCTGCGGTCATCTGGATACGGTGTGCGCGTTGCATGCGTTGGGGGTGCGCTCGATTGCGGATTCCCGGCTGGACAACTTGAGGGCCATCAACGAGGCCTTGCCTGACCTGGAGCGCTGGTATCTCCGCCCGCCGCATCTGACGGTGGTGGACGATGTCGTGCGGCTCGCCGATGTCAGCCTCAACAGTGAAATCGAGGTGATCCGTGCACTCAGTAACGCCGCCGTGAAGTACGACCGTCTCCATCGCATCGTCATTATGATCGAGATGGGGGACTTGCGGGAGGGCATCGTGCCGGGGTCGCTGCTCAGGTTCTACAACACCGTATTCGAACTGCCTGGTATTGAGGTCGTCGGGGTCGGGGCCCAGGTGGGTTGCCTGTCTGGGGCCATCCCCAATGTTGACCAGATGTCCCAATTGCTCCTCTATCGCGAACTCCTGGAATTGAAGTTCCAGCGCAAGCTGCCGCTGGTCTCGGCGGGCTCCAGTATCCTCCTCTCTTTGCTCCAGGAACGCGGCGTGCCCAGAGGCATCAATCACTTCCGCATAGGTGAGGCCCTCTTTCTGGGAACCGACCTGATTACCGGCGGGACGCTGCAGGGGCTGCGGGCCGACGTGGTCACCGTGGAAGGCGAGATCGCGGAGATCATGGAGAAGAACCTCGTCGCCTCGGGCGAGACGGGCGGCCATACCCCTTTTGACATGTTGAAGGAGTCCCCCGCGGAAACGATACCGATGCCGGGCCAGCGCGGCTACCGGGCCTTGCTGACTATCGGCCAG
>CALGBT010000579.1 GCA_937884235.1 uncultured Pseudomonadota bacterium | reverse complement strand
CCCAGCGTACCGCCAGGCGAGCATGGGCAAGTCCGCGTTGTTCAGGTGCACGTTGCGATATAGGTAAAGGTGGGTGGGCAGCCCCAGTTCCTTCTCGCTCACTCCTGCCAGCTCCTCGAACCATCCCAGAGCCATGTGGCGCCGCGTCTGCCAGCGCTCATGATCGCCGGCTCCCGCGTCCGGCAGGTCCACAATAATGGCCAGTGCGGTATCTTCGTCGCGCACCGCGAATACTCGTCGCACCAGTGCGCAGAGTTCGTCACTTGTCAGCCGTTCCATTTGTCCCCCATCTATCTAGTGGCCCCGAGCCCATTTGCGAGCGCCCGCCGAGGCCGAGTATAGCGCCTTGCATGCACCAACGCCACAGTGGCCTACCCAAGGCCGACGCCGCCGCGTGCGCATTGACGAAGCGACCCTCACCCGCTAGCATAGCTTGAGCCATTTGGAGGGTTAGCATGCCAAGAGTCCTGCGCCTGTTTCTAGTTTCCCTGCTCGTCTCTGCGTGTAGTCAGAGCGCTGACAAGGAATCGCCCGATGCCGGGCCGCAAGGCAACGATGCGTTGGGGGAACTGCGGGTTCCCCTTGATCTGCAGGGGCCCGTCGATGGGAAAGCGGACATGGACGAACCTGCAGCTGAAACTGTAGCGGACCTTGCACCGCAGGGCCCGCAGCCGCCAGCGCCGCCACCATACGCAGGAACCTGCCCCACCTTCACTGCGGGCACCAACAAGATTCTTGCCGGGACCCGTCAGCGCAGCTTTGAGCTTTTCCTGCCGCCGCACCCTTACGACAACGGCGCTGGGCTCGTCTTCGTGTGGCATGGCAATGGGGATACCGGCAAGTCTCTTGCTGGCTACTTCCTGGCCCAGGAAGCTGCCAACGAATACAACGCCATAGTCGTTGCTCCCAGTAACTGTTGCAACGACAACTTCAACGATTGCTGCGACTTCTCAATGACGTGGAACATGGGCACCTTCTCGGATAAAGAGGCCGACCTGGCCGTCTTCGACGGAATCCTGGCCTGCATTGATGAGCAATTCAACATTGACAATCGTCGCGTCTATACCACCGGCTTCTCGGCCGGCTCCCTCTGGAGTTCTTTTCTGGTGGTGAACCGCGGGCAATATCTCGCGGCGGCGACTATTTTCAGCGGTGGCACGGGACTGGTTGTGGACTACGCAACGCCCGGTAACAAGATGCCCGTGTTGCTGGCGTGGGGTGGGACTGCCGATGTTTACATGGGGGTTGTTGACTTTCAGGTCATGACTCTAGACTTCTCCGAGAAGCTGCGGGCCGACGGTCACTTCGTTGCTCAATGCAACCATGGCCTGGGCCACACCGTTCCATTTGGTGGGCCGACCTGGGGGCACCGGTGGCTATTCGCCCACCAGTGGGGTGACGAGGGCAGTCCTTTCGACGGCGGACTCTCCGCTGATTTTCCCGACTATTGCCTCATTCCTGAGTAGCCTATTTAGCCTCCCATGTACCAGGCGTAACGGTAAACTGACCTGGCACGTAGGCCCGGTTGGGCACCATGCAGAGCATCTCCATCCCCAATGAACCATCGGCCTCAAAGCCGTGCAGTTCCCCTGGCAGAATGAGAATAGCATCACCTGGGGCAACTGCCTTACGACCCTCGGCAGAGAGGAGCGCACCGCGGCCATTGATGACAAATATCTCATGCTCATAGTCATGGCTGTGATAGGGAGTATTGCCGCCGGGGAAGATCGTGAAAAGACGCATGGTAAAAGACGGTGCGCCATCATCCGCGGATATGGGAATGCGAGTGACAACGCCTTTGGCACCTGCAATGTCCACTTCGTTTCCTCGCATGCTGCGCACGTGGGTCACTCTCATAGGGTACACCTCCACGCCTATACTTACTCACTCGCGGGGGTGCAGGCAAGCGTGTAGGTTACCTTATTTGACACAATCGCAGGGGCAGCTAGCCTTGCAAGGGTCTACTTCAGTGGACAAGGAGGTGCCCCAATGCATAGAACCCATGTCACAACACTGCTGGTGATCCTGACGATGTTCCTGACCGGTCAGGTCCAGGCCGAAGAGAAACGCCTGACGGTGCTGCGCACCGTAGTCCTTGACCCGGGCCACGGTGGTGAGAATCTGGGGGCCCTCGGGTTCAACGGGGTGTACGAGAAGAAGATTGTGATGGCCATCGCGCTGAAGGTCAGCGAGCGTCTGGCGGATCAGACCGACGCAACAGCAAAGCTCACCCGGGAGGGAGACGAATCCGTTCCCCTCGCCCGTCGAATCGCTTTTGCAAACGAGTTGCAGGCCGATCTCTTCATCAGTCTCCACTGTAACTCCTCCTTCAGCCAGAAGCCCATGGGTGTGGAGACATTTGTACTTAGTGAAAAGGCCTTGGAAGAGGAATCCGCCAAGCTCTCTCGGCAAGTCGTAACGCCCAGAGGACTCTACGCCTCTGCGGCAGACCCGGCAGCGGCAGCAGTTGTCAAAGAAATGCTGCAATTTGCCGCCCATCGCGATGCCAGGGGTTTTGCCGAGCAAGTGCAGAGCAATCTGTCGCGCTCGATGCGTGCTGTGGACCGTGGCGTGAAGGAATTGCCCATTATCATTCTGCGTGGTGCTGAGATGCCCGGCGTCGTCATCGAAGTGGGCTTCATTTCCAACCCGGTGGAAGCACGCAACCTGAGCAAGGCGAGCTATCAGGACCTGGTTGCCCAAGCAATTGTGGATGCCATCGTCCGCTACGATGCCACCCTGTCGAGTAAGCGGGTGCCTGGCACCGTCGCGGAATCTGCGATCGGAAAGTAGGGCATGGGCAGGCCCTCCACGTGCGGCCCTAGCAGGTGGTGGACCGCAGCCCTCATTGCGCTCGCCACTGCCGCTGGCCTCGTAGCCCTTCGACCAATCTGGGATGTAGACATCTTCTGGCACATCGCGGCCGGCCGCTGGATCCTCCAAAACGGTGCCTTTCCAACGACCGATATCTTCTCATTTGTCGTCCCCCCCCGCGATTGGGTGACGTTCCAGTGGCTCTACGAAGTGCTCTGTGCACAGGTCGACGAGATGGGCGGCCTCACCGCCATACGGGTCTTACACGGTGCGCTCACCAGCCTCGCTTTTGTCGCCTTCGTCTGGTTTGCCCTGAGGTATCTCCGCCTGGCTGGTCTGCGCAAGGAGTTGCTTCTGCCTGCGGTGCTGATTCTCTTTGCTCTCCTCTTCGCACTCTACGCTGACCGCGTCCGGGCCAGGCCGCATATCTTCAACTTGCTCTGCTGGTCTCTGGCGCTGAACATCCTTCTCACCCTTTCTGCACGGCCGCGATTGCAGGCTTTCCTGCTCACCTTTTTGGTCTTTCTGTGGAGCAATTTGCACGCCGGCGGTTCGTTCATCTTTCTGGTGGTGCTGGCGGCGTGGCCGCTCTCGGCATGGCTTCTGGCACGTTGGGGCGGGGCGTCCTCCAAGTGGGCGGCCGGAACAGGAACCGCACCGCAGGCTGGGCTGGTGTTCGGCCTCGCGGTGACGGCTGCGCTGGTGAGCCCCAACTGGCTGCGAGGTGTTGGGCAAGCCTATTCCATGCTCGGAGGTAGCGAGGCCATGATTGCGGAATGGCTCCCCTTCTATCATTATCTCGCAATTGCCAGTAACCCGCTGCACCTCCTGGCTGGCATCGCCCCCCTCCTGGGCCTGGCAGCAGTTGTGCTGGTAGTGCGCCAGGGCAAGGGTCTCCGGCTCGAAGTGGTGCTTACGGCGCTGGGCCTGGTCGGATTTGCCCACGAGCGGGGCGTGGGTGACGT
>CALGBT010000578.1 GCA_937884235.1 uncultured Pseudomonadota bacterium | reverse complement strand
CCGGGGGACCACCCTACCCTCCACCGCAAACGGCAATCGTGCGGCGAGTGAGCCCGTGAGCCAATGCAGTACCGCGGCTGACTCAGCCGCCTCGCCAACAACCACTACGTGCACCATTGGCACCTCAAAAACCCGCCACTTCTCCACACCCAGCAGCAGTCCCTGGCTAATCAGAGCGGGACTGACCCGGCGGCCTGCAGCGGATAGCAGATCGCCCTGCCGGTACTCACTGCCAGCCCCGCAAATGTGCGTTTCCGGGGGCACTCCACGGGGCAGGTGCTCCCCGACAACGCCATCCTCTTCCTTGATGACCCACTCCACGCCGGGGGGAGCCGTCTCCCCCGTAAGGATCCTTGCCGGGACCAGACCTCGCCCCATCGCCGTGCCATCCATGGCTGCGCGCCGCGTGGCCGGGAAAGCGCTGGGGGCACGAACCAGTTCAGCCAGCACCCGGCCGAGGGTGGCCTCAGGAGCGAGCATTTCTGTCTGCAGACTCCCCTTCACTCGCAAAGCGACCGTTTCCAACGCACGGCCCAAAGATGGCTTGTAGTCCGGCATGGTGCCCCCCTTTGGAAGAGCGATAACGATACCATATCTTCACGGCCACGCCCACGAAAGCGTGCCTCGCACGCAGCCCGCGAGCTTGCGGGCGCACGCATTCCGCCACAGGTGTTGCCAACAGAGCCCGGCATGCCTAAGCTGGCCAGGCATTGACGAACTTGAACCACCTCCGCAGTGCGCGAGATGATTGCCAAAAGGAGTCAACATGACTGACAGTTCAGCTTCCTTTAGAAGTACCTTGAAAACCCTCCATACCGCCACCGGGCCCGTTGCTTTCTACAGTTTCGACGCGCTAGAGCAGGCCGGTTTGACAGGCATTTCCCGCCTGCCACGCTCCATTCGTATACTGCTCGAAACCGTGGTTCGCAATGTCGGCAAGGGCCCCATCGAGGCTGCCGACGTCCGCAATCTGGCTGCCTACAACCCCGGCAAAGTCGGCAAAATTGAAGTCCCCTTTATGCCGGCCCGCGTCCTCCTCCAAGACTTCACCGGCGTCCCGGCCATGGTTGACCTGGCTGCCATGCGCAGTGCCATGGCTCGCCTCGGTGGCGACCCTGAACGTATCAACCCGCTTATTCCCCTGGATCTGGTCGTCGACCATAGCGTGCAGGTGGACTACTTCGGCTCGTCCATGGCCATGCGCATGAACTCTGAGAAGGAGTTCCAGCGAAATCGCGAGCGCTATGAGTTCCTCGCCTGGGGCCAGAAAGCCTTTAAGAATTTCCGCGTGGTCCCCCCAGAAAGCGGCATCTGTCACCAGATCAATCTTGAATACTTGAGCCAGGTGGTGCGCACCGAGCAGGTGAACGGTGTCACCGTCGCATTCCCCGACTCGCTAGTCGGCACCGACTCACATACCCCAATGGTCAACGGCCTGGGTGTCGTCGGCTGGGGTGTCGGAGGCATCGAAGCTGAGGCCGTGATGTTGGGTCAGCCAATGTACATGCTGGCACCGGAAGTAGTTGGCTTCGAGCTTGTCGGCGAGCTGCCCCCGGGGACCACCGCAACGGACCTGGTCCTCACCGTTACGCAGTTACTGCGCAAAGAACGGGTCGTTGACAAGTTCGTTGAATTCTACGGGGACGGCCTCGCCACCATGACGGTGGAAGACCGGGCGACCATCTCCAACATGTCGCCAGAGTGCGGCTCCACCATTGGCCACTTCCCCGTCGACGAGCGCACCCTTGAGTACCTGCGAGATACCAATCGCGGTCACCTCGTCGATCTGGTAGAGCGCTACAGCAAGGAGCAAGGACTCTTCCGCCACCAGGGCGAAACTCCCCCCAGCTTCTCTCGCACCATCCAAATGGACCTGGGCAGCGTCGAGTCCAGCCTGGCTGGCCCGAATCGACCCCACGATCGCATTCCCCTGACCAACCTGAAACGCCATTGGC
>CALGBT010000577.1 GCA_937884235.1 uncultured Pseudomonadota bacterium | reverse complement strand
GGAAAGCTGCAGCAAGGGGCCAAGTACCTCGAAACCTCGGAATCCGTCCTGGTCACCGCTGGCAGTGGTTCGGACCAGTCCTTCGCGGCCAACGCCGTTGGCATCGCCTATCACAAGCTCAAGGACTACGAGGCTGCCACCGAGTCCTATCAGCGCAGCCTGGATCTGGCGCGCCGCTGCGGCGACCTCGAGCGCATCAATATCGCCACCATGAACCTCAGCGTCGTCCTCCAGGAAGCTGCCCGCTACGGCGAGGCCATCGCCCGTTACGAAGAAGCGCTCGCCATGGCCTGGCAGGCTGACAATCAGGCGGTGCTCTCCCGTGTCTACAACAACCTGGGCAACATTCATCGCTATCTGGGCATGCTGCACAAGGCCCAGGACCTCGCCGAGCGCTCGGTGGAAATGGCCGACCGCCTTGGCCTCGGGCTGGCTTGCGGGCTCAACCGCATTCTCTTAGGGGAGATTCTGACTTTGCAAGGCCGCTTCGACGAGGCGGCGGTCCTCTTTGCAGAAGCCCATGCCACCTTTGCTGAGTCCGACGCCCTCGATGAGCTCCTTGAATGTGACATCGACTCCGTTGAGCTTCAAGTGGCATCCGAAAACTACGACCAGGCCATCGAACTGGGAGTAGCAACCATCGCTCGGGCCAGCGAGGCCCAACTCGACAACCACCGCTTGCGGGCCATCGCGGCAACTGGCACCGCACTGTTGCGGCGCAATCGGGCCGGTGACGCCGGGCACGCCATGGAGACCCTCGATTCCGGCATTGAACTGCTGGAGGAATTCGGCACGCCGGAACTGGCCTTTCGCATCAATGCACTGCTGGCCCAGGCCCTCACTTCCCTGGGCAATGCCGAGCGAGCTGCGGGCATCCTGGCGCAGGCCGAGCGCTCTTTGGCAGCTCTGAAACGTCTCGTGCCAGAAGAGTACCATAGCGGCTTCTTCAACCGCTCGGATCGGAAGCTGGCCCTCTCTGACTTCGCCAATGTCTCCTCCCGCGTGGCCCAGCTCGCGCATACCATTGCACCCGTCGCTCCAAGCAGCTCCAGGCTCCACCACCGCCACCGCTGGATGGCGGAGCTCATCAGAATGAATGAGCGCCTGGTTGCTCAACACGACCTCGAAAAGCTCCTGGAGACACTCATTGACATCATCGTCAACCTCTCCGGGGCCGAGCGCGGCTTCGTCCTGCTGCCCGCCAGCGACGGAGTAGACGTGGTGGTGGCCCGCAACATGGACCGCGAAGTAATTCGCCGCAGTCGCACGAAATTCAGCACCACAATTGCTCGTCGAGTCCTCGCCGAAGGGGAACTCATTCGCCTTGAAGATGCCATCGAAGCCGATGACTTCCGCTCCAAAGAGAGCGTCATGGCACTACGCATCCGCAGCGTCATCTGCCTGCCCATTGTCGGCAAAGGGGAGACCGTCGGCGCCATCTATCTCGACAACCGCTTCAAGCCTGCCGTCTTCACTGAAGGCGTCGTTGAAATGCTCACCGCATTCGCCGAGCAAGCCTCCATCGCCATCCAGAATGCGCAACTACTGGCTCGCTACCGCGAAACTGTTGTCGCCCTGGAGAAGAGCCAGGAGGAAGTTGGACGACTCAATCTTAGGCTCGAAGAGAAGGTCCGCTTTCAGGAAGCCGTCATTGAGCAGAAGACCGAAGAACTCGACCGTCGTCAAGAGCAGTTGGAGGAGCGCTACCGATTTCAGAATATCATCGGCCGGTCCCGCGCCCTGGAAGCCCTCTTCGCGATTATGCAGCGAGTCTGTCAGACCCATGTCCCGGTGCTCATCACGGGGGAAAGTGGCTCCGGCAAGGAACTGGTGGCTAGAGCGCTCCACTTCTCTGGGCCCCGCAGACGGCAGCAGTTTCTCTCCATCAACTGCGCCGCGCTCCCCGATGCACTGCTGGAATCTGAGTTGTTCGGACATGAAGAAGGCGCTTTCACCGATGCCCGACGCGCCCGCAAGGGACTCTTTGATCTCGCGCACGAAGGCACCCTTTTCCTCGACGAGGTCGGCGACATGAGCCTGACCATGCAGGCGAAGCTCCTACGGGTTCTGCAGGAGGGGGAGGTGACCCCGTTGGGGGTCGAAGCGGTGCA
>CALGBT010000576.1 GCA_937884235.1 uncultured Pseudomonadota bacterium | reverse complement strand
GTGCCGACGCTGTGTCTATGCCTGCGTCGAGGAGAATAACCAGTCCAGGGACCCTCAGGTCCACTGGATCACGGTCCTGGAAATGGCCAAAGAGACAGGCGTCAACGTCATGGAATCCGACGCCTACTACGAAGCCGAAGAAGTGCCTCGCGAGGGACACTTCTACATGCCCGTGCAATGCCAGCAATGTCGCAAACCCGCTTGCGTCAAGTCCTGCCCTGCCGCCGCAACCTGGTCGGAGCCCGACGGCATCGTCGTAGTGGACTACAACTGGTGCATCGGGTGCCGCTGCTGCATGGCGGCCTGCCCGTACGGGGCACGACATTTCAATTGGGCGGACCCATCAATTCCTGCCGCTGACGTCAATCCCAAGACGCATTATCTCGGGAACCGGCCGCGCCCTCGTGGAGTAGTGGAGAAGTGCACTTTCTGTATCCAGCGAACCCGCAAGGGGCTTTATCCAGCATGCGTGGAGATCTGCCCGGTGGGAGCCCGCAAGTTTGGGAACCTGCTCGACCCGGCCAGCGAGATTCGATACGTCATCGAGAACAAGCGGATCTTCATCTTGAAAGAAGAGTTGAATACGCAGCCCAAGTTCTTCTACTTCTACGGAGTTTGACCCTTCCCAGGAGGAGGCAGCGCAAATGCTCTTTTTCAACTTCTATCTAGGCAGCGTCAAATTGGTCCTGAAAGGGAGCAAGGCCTATTGGGGATGGCTCGTCTTCCTCGTCGCTCTGATTGGTATCGGAGTGGCAGGCTACATCGTCCAATTGTCCAACGGGTTGGTTTACACCAACATGCGCGACCCGGTCTCCTGGGGCTTTTACATCGGCAACTTCACCTTCCTCGTGGGCGTTGCCGCTGCAGCCGTGGTGCTGGTCATCCCCGCCTACATCTATCAGTGGGGTCCCATCAAGGAGATCGTGATTATCGGCGAGTTGCTCGCAGTCAGCGCCATTGCCATGTGCCTGCTCTTTGTCATGGTCGACATCGGCAGTCCCCAGAACTTCTGGCACATGCTGCCCATTGTCGGCCACTGGAACGTGCCTTCTTCGTTGTTGGCCTGGGACGCCCTGGTGCTCAATGTTTATCTGGTGCTCAACTTCACCATCGTTACCCACCTTCTCTATCGGGGTTTCACCAATCGGCCTTACAGCAAGAAGTTCGCCATGCCGTTGATTCTCTTTTCGATTCCGGCCGCAGTGAGCATTCACACGGTGACAGCATTTCTTTACAACGGACTGGCCGCCCGCCCCTTCTGGAACACGGCCATTCTGGCCCCTCGGTTCCTCGCCTCGGCCTTCTGCTCAGGTCCCGCCATCTTTATCGTGCTACTGCAGGTCCTCCGCCGGTACACCAAGCTGGAGATCAAGCAAGAAGCTATCTGGAAGATCGCTGAGTTGATGGCCTACGCAATGTTCATCAACCTCTTCCTCTTCGGGGCCGAAGTCTTTCGGGAAGTCTATTCCGATACGGAACACCTCCTTTTCACCCGCTACCTCTTCGTGGGCGTGCATGGCCACAACACGCTGGTTCCCTACGCCTGGGCATCACTGGTGCTGAGCGCCGGGTCATTCCTGCTCTTCCTGGTCCCCCGTACCCGCAAGAACCCAGTTACCCTGACCCTCGGCGCCTTTATGATCTATGGCGGCGTCTACATCGAAAAAGGGATCGCACTCGTCATTCCCGGCTACACGCCCTCGACCCTCGGCGAGATCTACGAATACAGCCCCAGCATCATCGAGTACATGGTCACAGTGGGGATTTACGGTGTCGGCTTCCTGCTCTTCACATTGATGCTCAAGGTGGCGATTCCCATCATGAGAGGCGAGTTCCACATGGATTCGCACGTCGCAACCCCGTCCAGTGATGCGGCCTCCGCCGACGAACTGGCTCCGCAGCTCACTGCAAGTCCCTGAGGACCTACCAGGTCAACGATGCTCGCAGTTCGGCGGTGGTTTTGCGCATCCGCCCCACTAGAATGGCGCACAGATTGCGCATGACCACATGACCGGCCGCCGGATCCGTCGAAAACACCGCATCGGCTTCTTCGGCCGTAATCACGAAAACTCTGGTTCCGCGGTAGGCTTTCGCAGTAGCAGAGCGAGGCAGTTTCTCGAAGAGAACGAATTCGCCAAAGACGGAGCCCGGCGTTGCCACGTGAACTGGGACTTGCTCGGTCTGTGCCCGCAATCCCACGGAAAGTTGGACTCGCCCCTCGATTACTCCATAGAGGTGGGTACCGTCATCTCCCTCCTGGAAGATAGTCTGCCCTTCCTCGTAGGAACGATACTCGCCCACCGCCTCCAGGGCATCCAGCTGCTCGTTGGTGAGCGTGGCGAAGAGGCGAATCGTTGACAGCAGATGTTCTTTGCTCATCTCACAACTCCGT
>CALGBT010000575.1 GCA_937884235.1 uncultured Pseudomonadota bacterium | reverse complement strand
GGGTTGGCCGTGTAGGGGCAGTTGTCCGAGACGTCTGGGACCGTGTCGTTGTCGGCGTCCGGATCGCAAACATTGCCGGGGAAATCGTTGTCAGCATTCTCCTGGCCCGGGTTGTAGTCATCGGGGCAGTTGTCAGCTTCGTCCTTGATGCCATCGCCATCATCGTCCCCGACGCAGGCATTGCCCTTGCCGTCGCCATCCGAGTCCTCCTGGGCAGGATTGACGATGCCGGGGCAGTTATCGTCCTTGTTCTGCACACCGTCGCCATCCATGTCCGGATCGCACCCATTGCCAATGCCATCTCCGTCCAGGTCATCCTGATCCGCATTGGCCACAAGCGGACAATTGTCCGCACCGTCAGCGATTCCGTCGTTGTCGTCGTCGTCATCGCAGGCATCGCCAGCACCATCCTGGTCAGTGTCAGTTTGCTGCGGGTTGGGCAGCAGCGGACAGGTATCCGCGGGATTGTTCACGCCATCACCGTCAAGATCAGCATCGCAGGCATCACCAATGCCGTCGCCATCCTGGTCAGCCTGACCGGGGTTGGCATCCAGCGGACAGTTGTCCGCACCGTCAAGTATGCCATCGTCATCGTCATCGTCTTCGCAGGCATTGCCAATCTTGTCGCCGTCGGCATCGCCCTGGTCGGCATTCTTGATCAGCGGACAGTTGTCGACAGCATCGATAACTCCGTCGTTGTCGTCATCGACATCCGCACAGTCATGGGTGCCATCGCCATCAGTATCGGGCCACGGATCATCGATGATCTTGTTGCAATCGTTGTCCAGGCCATCGCAAAGTTCCTGAGCTCCGGGATAGACCGCGGGATTCAGCGGCTTACAGTCATCCACATCCAGCGAGCCGTCGTTGTCATCGTCTGCGTCACAATCATCGCCCATGCCATCGGCATCGAAGTCAGATTGCGTAAAATTGGGCACCAGCGGACAGTTGTCGTCCTTGTCTGGAACACCGTCACCGTCATCGTCGAGGTCTTCGCAGTCGCTGATTCCATCAAGGTCAGTATCCGGGAAGCCTTCGTCCTTTGCACCAGAGCAGTTGTCGTCGATTCCGTTGCAGACTTCCTCTGCCCCCGGGAAGACATTGCCATTCTTGGGCGCGCAGTCGTCACCATCGGCAGTGCCATCATTGTCATCGTCGTCGTCACATTTGTCGCCCAAGCCATCACCATCAAAGTCCAGCTGGAGCGGGTTGGGGGTCAGGACGCAGTTGTCATACTTGTCGGCGATACCATCATTGTCATCGTCCTTGTCCGTGCAATCGGCCTGCCCGTCCAAATCGGAATCAAGGAACTCCTCGTCGACCACGCCATCGCAGTCATTGTCCAGTCCATCGCAGAGTTCCTCCTGGGGCTCCGGCAGGGGCAAGGTCTCACAGAGCACATCCAGGCCATCTTCGGCACAGATGTACATACCCGGAGTAGCGCAAAGGCCCAGACCGCTGACACAGCCTTCGTTGATGACAAATCCATCGTCGTCAAAGCCATCGCAGTCATTGTCCAGTCCATCGCACAATTCAGTGGTGGGGAGAACCTGGTCCTCGCATACACCCCAGACACCATTACCACAGACCCGGTGTCCGTCTGCGCACAGCCCTACACCCTGGGTGCCGAAGGAACCGGTGTAACAGGAACCGTTCAATTCGCCGCCATCGGGGCCATCATCGATGAGTCCATTACAGTCGTTATCGAGGCCATCGCAGGTCTCGTCGCCGGGGTCTTCGGCACTGCACTTCATGCCGCCATTGTCACACATCAACATGCCCTTGCACTCAATACCGCTACCAAACGCATAGCAGGGCTTGTCTGGGAACATGTCCAGCAGTCCATTGCAGTCATTGTCGACGCCATCACAAACTTCTATGCCATCCGGATTAACCGCAGCACTATTGTCGTCGCAGTCAAGCGCATTCTCGCTCGAGTAGTATCCCTTTGGACCGCAAACGCACTTGAACATGGCCTCGGTTCCATAGCCATCCTTGTCTCCATCAAGGAAGTAGATCTTGCAACCCTCAGCACCGGCCTCGTCGGTGGCGAAGTCACAATCGTCATCCTTACCGTTACAGACTTCGGTGGCGTCCGGATTGACGTCACCGTCACTGTCATCACAGTCGCCAGACTGGGTCGCAGTGAAGGGGGCGGTCGGTTCACAGAGACACTTGATGGGGAAGCTCACGCCCCAGCCATCGCCGTCCTTGTCCATCTTGTACTGCTGGCAGCCCACGGCACCAGCCTCGTCCACCCCACCGTCACAGTTATCATCCTTGCCGTTGCAGACCTCCGCAGCCAACACGTTGACGTCGGGGTCACTGTCATCACAGTCGCCCGCGACCTTCGTCTTGTAGGGGTGACTGGGACCGCAAAGGCACTTGGATTCGTCACCACCCAGACCGTCACTGTCCTCATCGATGAACCAGTTGGTACAACCCTGCGTGTCCTCCTGATCCACAATACCGTCGCAGTCGTTGTCAACTCCATCGCAGGTCTCGGTAGCTTCGGGGTTCACCTTGGGGTCAGAGTCATTGCAATCGCCATTGACCGGAGCCGTGTACGGCCAATCCGGTGCGCAGAGACAGGGGCTGTCCAGACCGATGCCGAAACCATCGTTGTCGCCGTCAGGATAATAGGGCAAGCACAGCTCGGCTCCCTCTTCATCAACGTCACCGTCGCAGTCATTATCAACGCCGTCGCACACTTCCCCGGCCTCGGGGAAGATGTCGCCATTGAGGGGATCGCAATCAATCTCGTCGCCAAAACCGTCGTTGTCGTCGTCGGGGTCAAGGCAATCAGCGATACCGTCCCCGTCAGTATCCGGTGCGCCCAGGCCAAACTCAGCATCGAAGGGACACGGGGCTTCATCATTGGGGATGCCGTCGCCGTCGATGTCATCGTCGACGCAATCCGCTACGCCGTCCTGGTCCAAATCCTCAAAGTCCTCGTCGGCCGCACCATCACAGTCGTCATCCAGCCCGTTGCAATCTTCCTCTGCACCAGGATAGACTTGGTCGTTCTCGTCGTCGCAATCGCCGCCCGCCGGAACGTAACCATCAGCGCCGTCACAAAGGCAGGCAATCTCATTCCCGCCATACCCGTCCACGTCTCCATCGGCAAACCAGGCCTGACATTCCAGGGCTCCCGCTTCGTCAATCTGGCCGTCACAATCGTTGTCCAAGCCGTCACAAACCTCGGCGGAAAGGTCCGGTTGATAGCAATCGCTAAGACCATCCTCAGTGCACTCCACAATCTCGGAGCAGCCGTCGGCGGGCAACTCGCCAGCGCACAGACTCCAGGAACCAAACTCCTTGGCCAGATTCGAACACCAGCACTCATCCTGCGGCATGCAGATGGTCTGACCCTCGTTAAGCGGGTCTTCCACGCATGCCGAAGTCAGCGGACAATCCTCGTCCTCGTCGCAACTCACGACGCAGGATTTGCCTGGACCGCCCAGGTCGCGGCACTGCCCCACTTCGATCTCGAAGCTGTTGACGCAGTCAGAATCCTCGTTGCACGGCATGCACATGGTATCCACGAAGTAGACACAGACCCAGGCATTGGGAATGAAGGGGGGAGTCGGCAGATGCTCACACTGCCAACCGGGCACACAATCCTCGTCGGTATCACAAGCGCAAGGCCCCTGCCATTTGCAAGGTGGCTCGGGCGGCTCGCCATGGCCGTCCCAGTACCAGCCTTTGACATCGTTGAGATAGGGACCGTTGAGGTAGGGCACGTCACAGTCCATCTGCCAATCCCACCCATACGTATCCTCAACATCCAGAGGGTCCAGGTAGGGGACGTCACAATCTTGTAGCCAGTCCCATTGGAAGGCATCTTCAAGGACCGGCACGTCCGGCAGGTAGGTATCCAGAATGAAGACATCCGTCAGATCTTCAACGACGTCCTTGCTGAAAGTATCAACAGGCATTAGATCGAAGGTGTGACTGGTTCCCTGATCATCCGGTACATCCTGAGGGGTGACCACATCAGTCGGTTCAACCGCGTCGTCGCCGGGGATTATCCCGGAACAGGCCAGAGATGCGACGGCCATACCCAGCGCTAGGATCTGCCAAAGCTTGTACGTTTTCTTCATAACGGTACCTCGGAAGTTCGATTACTGTGCAATCACTGCCTTGTTCCAGTACATCTTGGCACGCGAAAGCTCTCAAATCAAAAGTTTTAATATCAGGATGCGACGCAGGGCGCGCGAGCGCCCACGCGAGAAACACCGGGGGATGACGAACCAACCGCCCGACGAGGCCAACTCAGCCTACGGTCAGAGTCCTGGCTGGATCCATGCGCGCCGCCCGGTTGGCGGGGAAGAAGGCACCAACCAGCGAGAAGAAGATGGCGAAACCAGTGGAGGCAAAAACCCACAACAGTTCAAAATGAAAGAACGTATCAGGTTGGAAAGGAAAATCTCCGATGTACCGATTAGCCAGGAAGTCTGCGATCTGGCTCAAGCCATAGGCCAGTCCGTTGCCCATGGCCCCTCCGGCCAGACCGATAAGCACCGATTCGCCCAGGAAGATCAGGCGGATGTCCATCTTGGTCGCACCCAGCGCCCGCTGAATGCCGATCTCTTTGTTCCGCTCGTAGATGACCATCAGGAAGGTATGCGTGATGTTCACCGCGGCGATGGCCAGAATAATTGACGCCATGATGAAGAAGATGGCGATGGCCACGAGGAGAATGGTCCTGAACTTCTCGGCCTCAGAACTGCGCCTGGAGAGCTGAATATTCAGGCGGTCCAGCATCGCCATCACCGCCGGCAGATGCTCCGCCGCCGCCAATTGGATGATCATGGAATCATATTCCTGACTGGCGCCCTTGCCCTTGTACCGCGAATTGGCCCGGTCCACGTAGGCCATGGGCATGGTCACGCCGGCCTCCAGTGCTTTGTTTGAGAAACCCACCACCAGCATGTGCTTCTGCACCGGGGTGCGGTCCTTGACCGGGTCCTTGTAGAAGGAATGCCCGAAGGTGACATAGGCACCATATCCCAACAACGTGTCCACGGTGCCCAATTGTGCCCGGTCCAACGTCGACCCCAGCACCATGTTGAAGATCTCCATGACAATGGGATTCAAGACCACGGGGATCGGTTGCTCGCACCGGCCCTCGCCCCGCTTGTCCCGCCACAGACTGCCGGGCTTGAAGTAGGTATGGACAGAACAGTAGCTGCCCACGGGGCAACGTGCCAGCACGCAGGTTCCCCCCTCAGGAACCGGAGTGCCGTCGTCACACAGCCCCGGTCGCTCGCCTCGAATCATGTCCGGATTGCCCAGCACTTCCCGCTCCTTCCGGCGCTGCACACAGGACATGAAAGTACAGGTTCCACCCAGCGCGCATTGTCCCTCGTAACAAGGACCGTCCGAGCAATCTGCAGCCGTCAAACAAACCGCAGGAATGCACTCCTGACCGGCCGGACAACCGCCTTCACACGGAAAGAAACAAGCCCCGGTAGAGCAACGCCCGGCGACACAGCCGCCGGGGCCACAATCTTCATCCTTCGTACAGGGCGACCTGAGACAGGTCTCCTCGGCCAGGCATTCATCATCGGCTTTGCACAGTGCCCGGCACTGCTCATAGCGGCAACCGTAGCCGGCCGCGCAGATACTCTCGTCACGACAGGGGATATACTCTCGCCAATCCCGGAAGAGCGACCAGTATTCGACCTTCTGGCAGAGCCCCTCGCGGCACTCCTCTCCAGGAGAACAGTCCTCAGCATCGTAACAGCGGTGCTCGCGGCCGTAGCGGGCCTCCAACCTGTCCTTCACGGACTTCCCGGCCCGCAGCTCTTCGCCCTCTTTCAGTTCACGCCGCAAGAGACCACCGTCCAGCCCGTCAAAGTAGGCCTCAAAGGTGATGCCATCCTGCCCGAAGAGCTGCCCCCCCATGCGGTAGGTAGCCTGAAAGCGGGAGCGCAGCTTCGGGAAGATGCGGCCGACTCCCGGCTCCTTGAGGAGCATGGTCACGCCTTCTTCACGAAAGGGCACCTTCTCAATGCTACTTTTGGTCCCGGCGATGTTTACAGAAGCCGGCTCAACCTCGATCAAATCGACGGGGTAGATACGATTGAGTACTTCCACCCTGACTCCCATGGTCAAGGCAGTGAAAAACGAGAAAACACAGACGCCAACGGTGATTCCAATGGCCGAAAAAACGAAATTCTTGCGATTTCGCCGCACATTTTGGAGCACCACCGCCACCAGACGACTCGCCTTCATGCCGGCCTCTCCTCCCCCACGACCTGACCGTCCGCAATGCGGACGATGCGGCTGGCCATCTTCGCCAGCTGCTCGTCGTGGGTCACCAACATGCAGGTCATGCCATCTTCTCGATTCAACTCCATAAATAGATCCAGAACGTGCCGACCAGAGACCGAGTCAAGATTTCCCGTGGGTTCATCGGCAAGCAGAATCCTCGGCTTCTGGAAGATCGCCCGGGCAATGGCCACCCGCTGGCGTTCGCCGCCTGACAACCGCCCCGGCACACTGGCCGCCTTGTGCTCAATGCCAACCCGTTCCATCGCTTCCTGAGCGCGCTGTGCCACCTCCGCGCGGTTCGCGGCATTGCCGGCGAAGTAGGCCGGAAAGGCGACGTTCTCGCGGCAGGTCAGGTGGGGCAACAGATTGAAGGTCTGGAAGATGAAGGCAATGGTCTCATTGCGAAATCGGGAGAGAGCCCGATCGCCCATCTTCTGAAGGTTGCGGCCCGCCACGATGGCCTCCCCCTTGAAGTCCCGGTCAAGACCGCCGATGATATTGAGCAACGTCGTCTTGCCGGACCCGCTCTTGCCCAGAATGGCAACGAACTCCCCCTCCTCGATGGCCACGTTCCCGTCCTTCAACACCGGGATGCCCGAGGCCGCCTCGTAGCTCTTCTGGATGTGGCGCAGCTCAACGATCATCGCAGCACCACCTCCGCGGCCAGACTGGTCCCGGCCTCACCAGTCCCCACTGTCAGCCGCACCTCAAGAATCGACGAGAGGATCTTCAGGAAGTAGGGAGGAAAACCCTTGCTGATAAGCTCCTTCACTAATCGCCGTGTCTTCAAGGTCACAGTCAGCGGGCCGCGCTGCTGCCCCGCAAACATGGATTCGGCCAGCGCCTTACGCTGCCCCCGCAAAGTGCGTAGCAAACGGTCCCCCTCGCCAACCCCCGTCACCACCGACACAGTCTGCCCCTGGCGCATGACCGTGAAACATCGCTGGTCCGCCTGGGCAGTCTTGGGTCGACAATACTCGGTTGCCAACAGGTCACCAGCCCCCAGGCCCCGAGGCTGATACTGCGGCAACAACAGCTTCATCGCCTCCGGGTCAAAGACCTCGTCAAGAACCTCGCCTTCACGCAGCAACGCCACAACCTGCCAATGGATTCCAAAGAGCGGAGCCAGCGCGTCCTTGGTGCCGAGTAAGGAATCGAGATTGACATCGGCACCAAGACCGAGCAACGCCACCGCGAACTCGCCATCAAACCGCCCCAGCACCGCCCCCAGATCAGTCAAGGTCTCGGGCCGCTTCCCGGGCATCTCCTGCCACCAATCAGACAACAGGTAGCGGGCCACCGGGGGCACCGCATGCCACAACGAACCCACCGGGAGGCGAGCATGCACCAGCACAATAGTATCGTCAGGAACCAGCTGCTCAGGGGCCAGCACGGGCACCGCAGTCAGGCCAGTGGGGCACCCTTCAGCTGTGGCGGTGAAAACCACCCGATCGCCAAAGTCCAGCCCCCCGGCGACGTCGCCGCAGCCATCCAGATAGCGCGCCAGAGACCGCGCCACTCCGGCCAACGGACCAACCTGTGAAAACTCCTCAGCCAGTCCTTCCTCCAGTTGCCCGGCAAAACCGTTCAACCTGATGGCATAGCCATGGTCAGGCAGTGGGGCCGCGACCTCCGGTGTCGGCTCCAGCAGAAGGGCCGCCAAATTGCCCAGGGACTCGCCCTGCCCCCCCCAGAAGAGAGTCAGCAGGTTGCCCTGTACCGCGAGGGCAAATCCAGCCATGTCATAGAGCACGGCTCCTTCAGTGGGGGTCCGCCGAAAGCTCCACGCTTCCCGCTTTGCAAGTCCCACCAGAAAATCTTCGAAACGGCTCACATCACCCAGTCCAATAACCGCGACCAAACCGCCCCGATACCCGAACAGGAGCCCCGGCATAGATTCATCCAAGCCCGCCTCCGCCAACAATTCCAGGTTGGCAAAATCGAGTCCCACGGCCCCCTCAATGAGCGCCAGAACCCCTTCCACGCCCTCCATGTTGACCACCAGGCCTAGGAGGTCGTCCCGCACCGTCTCCAGCGGCGGCGTCTGCACCGCAAAGGCCATTCCCTCCAGCCCATATCGTGCCCCAGGATGGGCATACTGCTGCCCCCGCTCCCCCTGGCAACCAGCCAGTAGAACGATTACCACCAAAGTAATGGGTCCGCACCAACGCAACATGCCGCCAAGCCTAGGCCGGCAGCGAGTCGCTGTCAATTGGTAACGGCACCACGTCGCACCGACAGTCCCCCTGCCTGGCGACTACGTACCGCTTGCGCGAGGTTTGGGGGTCTGGCATGATGCCGAGCATCTGCTCCCGTAGACTGCGAGGCATGGATGGGAAGGAAGAAAGAGGTGAAAGTCGCCCCGAGCGGTCCGATTATGCGGCTCCTGGATTGGGCCCTGCTCTCGCATTTGCGGGCGATTGACGAGGAATACGTCAAACCCGGCGCCACTACCGACGGCCGCGTGCTGACGGTCGTCTACGTCTCCTGCATGGTGCTCTTCTTGCTCAACTATCTGGTCCTGAGCCACGACTATCAGGTCTGGGCCGCCCGCTTGCTCATTGATACTCTCGGTATCTGGGGGCCCGTGACCGGCGATTCCCTGCAGACATTGGAGCCCTGGAAGGTCTCCCTCACCATGCGCATCTCCTGGTCTCTGGGGTGCATGTTCTTCTATCTGGTCATTCCGGGAATCGTCCATCTCTTCCTGCTCAAACGGCCCCTGACCGGTCTGGGCCTTTCGCCCCGCGGTTTCTTCAAGCACCTGTGGATATACGCCCTGCTCTTCCTCCCCGTCGCCGGCTGCGTCTGGGTCGTTTCGTACCAGGAAGCCTTCCAGAAGACCTACCCCTTCTATCGCTACCCCGACTCAATCCAATCGCTGCTCCTGTGGGAAGCCTTCTATGCACTGCAGTTCTTCTCTCTGGAGGTCTTCTTCAGAGGCTTCATGCTCAACGAGTTGAAACACAAATGGGGCTGGCGTGCCGTTCTCTTCATGATGACCCCCTACTGCATGATTCACTTCTCCAAACCGGGATTGGAAGCCCTCGGGGCGATCATCGCCGGCAGCGTCCTGGGCATTCTGGCACTACGGACCAAGAATATCTGGGGTGGGGTGACCATCCACGTGGCCGTGGCATGGTCCATGGATTTTGCGTCACTGCTGCAGCGGGATTGGTTCGACAAGATGAAGTGGTGAAGCGCCAGCTAGTTACTTCCCTGCAGGTTCAGTCCAGGTCAGCACATCCTTAGCCTTCTCAAAAGCATCGGCAGCTACACCGGCAGTCTTGGCGAAGTCATCCAGAGACTTGAATCCACCGGCGGCCTTCCGGGCCTCAACAATTGTGTCACCGTTGGCAAATCCCAGGGCCTCGAACTGCGCCGCACGAGCCAGATTGATGTCCAGGCGAACCTCCACGTAGGGGAGCATATTCTCCACGGTCTTCTTGCCGATGCCCTTGATGTTGGTCAACTCGTGCGGAGAGCGGAACCAACCTTTGTCCCGACGATATTCCATGATCAGGGTGCCCTTCTTCTTGCCCATCCCCTTGATCTTCGTGAGTTCCTTGAGGTCCGCAGTGTTGATATTGATCTTCTCCGTGGGACCAACGGGGCCTTTCTCCACAGTGCAGGGAAGTTCGCCTTCTTCCTTGACGTAAAAACCACAGATGAGCTTGACCAGGGTTGCCCGACCAAATCCCTTGATCGTCTTGATCTGGTGCATGGAAGTGAACTTGCCAAGTTCCGTGCGCTTCTCAATAATCTTGGCTGCGGTCTTCTTGCCAATGCCATTGATCTTCATCAGATCCTTGGCCGAAGCCTCGTTGATGTCCTTGCGCACCGGTGACCCCTCAGGGCCGGTGGGACCGGCCAATGCGGGAACAACCAGGAGCAAACTCAAAGCAGCAATGATGGTTAGAACACTTCTACGCATATGAACCCCCTCGGTTATGAACTACAATCCAGCCAGCCCCGTTCACCGGTGGTCTCACCAGGAATGAAACTGGCTGCCAGTCCTTGCCCTTAATCTTGATCATCACCCGCTTACCATTGGTGTAAATGCCGATGGTCCCGTTTTGATCTGTTCGCAGAATCGTTATGTCTCGAGCACGCAGTTTCTCCATGGTCGAGGCGTGGGGATGGTTGAACTTGTTGCCCTCCCCACATGAAACTATTGCGTAGAGCGGCTCCACGGTATCAAGAAACTCCTCAGTGCTGGAAGTTTCGCTACCGTGATGACCGACCTTGAGAAACTCCGACTTCAATTCCAGTTTATCCTTGAGGATCTGCTTTTCGCTCTGCTTTTCGGCATCACCCGTGAGGAGAAAATCAATGTCACCATAGGTCAACCGGACCACCACGGACATATTGTTCGGGTCCTCGACGTCGCCATTCCAGTCCTTGCCCGGATGGAGCACCTGAACCTTGACCCCCTCTTCCAATTCGAAGGTATCCCCGGCCCGCACTCGCCGCAACGCCACATTCTTGTCTTTCAGCCGCTGCACTGTTTTGCGATTATGACTGCTGGGATGAACGTGACCGCTGTAGTAGAGACGCTTGATGGGAAAAGCATCAGCAATGTAGTAAAGAGCCCCGATATGGTCGAGGTGACTGTGTGTCAACAGAACACCATCAAGGGCCTTGACGTCCAGGTACTGCAGATAGGGAATAATCTGCTTGCGAGCCGACCGGGTGCCGGTATCGATCAGGTAGTGCTTCTTCCCGGGAGTACGGACATAGATTGAATCGCCTTGCCCAACATCCAGAAAGTGGACTTCCAGAAGAGGCCCCTCCAACTCGTTGGCGACAAGTCGCTGGCGACCGGTGCTCAGCTCCTGAGCAGAGAGCGCAGCAAGCTGCGAAAAAACAAGAAGGACTGCTACAAACCAGATTCTGCTTCGCACTGCCGGTTTCTCCTGGCCCGGGGGCAAACCTGACACCACGCGGGACAAAACACTGGCTTGAAACTAGTCTTCGTCGAGGCCTTCCAACAACTTACGGTCCTCTTCAGACATGGCCAGAAACTCAACGCCAATCCCCGACTCAACGTCGACATCCTCGCCCCGGGTCCAGGAAACAAGACCATCGGCGCGCACCACCCGTCCATCGGGAAGGGTGCACGAGACGTGGAGGAGGGCTCCCAATTCAAACTCTGCAGAGGTCGAGATGAAGAGTCCACCCGCACTCAGATTCTCGGTGCTGCCGGCCACACTCGTACCGCCATCCTGGAGTCGGACCTCCACCGCCACTGCGTCGCGGCGATGGCGGCGTCGCTCATCCTGACCACTCCAGGATTCGTCAAAAACGCGGGTCTCCTCATAGGATACCGCATCTTCGTCAGCGGCCGCGGTCTGCTCCAGTGCGACCCGGTCTGCTAGTACTCCGCGGGCCCTCTCTGCGGCAACATCCAGCGCGGTCTTGCGCTGGACCAGCGCTGAGGTTGCCTCATTCAGCTCAGCCTCCAGGGCCCGATGTGCCCCAGTTGCCTCCGCAAGGGCTTGCTCCAAAGCCCCCCGCAACCCCTCCACCAAAGTATCGAAGGAACCAACCACCTCACCCCTCACCTGACTCGAATGAGCCCGCGCATCGGCCATGGTGGTGAGGTCCTGAGTCATCTCCGCCTCGGACAGAAGTGCGCTGACTTCATCCTCTTCATTGGCGATTGATGCCTCCCATTCGGAGGTATCGGCCAACCGGTCCACCATCACGTGGAGCGCTTCCACGCGCCCACTCAGGTCCTGCAGCAGCCGCTCCACTGAAGCCAACGGTCCTGTCCTGGACTCCCCCATTCACTTCTCCTCTGCTAGTTCAGGCGCAGGTGCAGTTCCTGCAAGATGGCCAGAGCTTCGTCCCGCAGACCGGAAGAGAGGAAGAACTCCAGTTCTTCGCGGTCGTTGGGCGAAAGGGTCACCCCCGCCGCCTCCAACTCGGCCGGTGACATGGGCTCACCAGCATCCAGAGCCCGCTGCAGACGTAGCACGTCCACCGCCATGGGCACCTGATCATCGTCAGCATAAAGCATCAGTTGTCGCAAAAGATCCTCACTGACCGGCTCAACAATAGTTGCCTCATCCGCCCAATCGTCAGCGAAAGAGGGGGGCTCCGGTTCGTAAACCGTCGCTGCGAACTCAGTAACTGGGGGGGGGTCGCCATGGCCCGCCGGCATATCCCACTCCAGCTCGACGAATCCTTCTTCGCCGGCTTCTTCCGGAACCGGCTCTTCGCCACCCAATGCACGCAGCGCCTGTTCATCCTTGGGATCAAGCTCCAATACTCTGGCCAGAATGTTGACCTCCTCATGGGAGAGCCCCTTCTGTCGAAAGACCGAAACCATGCTCTTGAGGGCCACGATTGCCTTCTCCGGCTGCCCCAGCATCTCGAAGCAATTGGCCGCGATGTCCAGAAGCTGGGTGTCGCGGGGGTCTTTCTCCAGGCAGACTGAAAGGTGCTGGAGCGAGCGGTGATAATCCCCTTCCCGCATCAAGAACTCCACCACCCGCCGCCGAATATTATCGTCCTCAGGGTTGTGGTGCAGGTAGCGCATGGCGACCCGCCCCCACTCCGACTGTCGGTCAGCCTTCTCCAGGAGGGAGAGTACGCGCCGGTATTCCACGGCCGCTTCATCGATCATCTCATGGAAGGAGAAGCCCTCAGCCAGCCGCAGGCGATCCGAAACGTTGCCAGGATCCAACTCCAACATACTGCGGACCACAAAGAGACTGTCGAGGACTCTGCCCTGCTTGAGCAATGCCCGGATATGCGCCTTGAACTGCCGAATGGCGTCAGGGGCCATCCCCAGCTGGAAATAGAGTTGGGCCAGAGTACCATGCAGGTCGGTACGCGACGGCTCCACCTCCAGCATCTTCTTGTAGACCGCAACGCTCTTGAGCAGAAAGCCATGCTCCCGGTAGTAGTCGCCGACAAACTGCAAAACATCGAGGGCTTCAGCCATACGCCCGGCTTGATAGAGCAACTCCGAGAGACGCAAACGCGTCCGAATGTCCGCAGCATCGTCCTCAATGACCTGTTTGTAGAGAGCGATCGCCTTCTTCAGCTTCTTGTCCCGGGCGAAAGAGTCAGCCTTCTGCAGCAGCTTCTGTTTCTTTCCTGCCATTGTCTCCCGTCAACTCTTGTCTAGTTGCAGGTAATTGACCAGCCCATCCAAAGCCAGACGATAACCGTCTGCGCCAAAGCCATCAATGCGAGCCAGGGCCCCTGCAGCCGTGATGGAGCGTCGCCGAAAGTCCTCCCGGCGGTCCAGATTGGTCACGTGCACTTCGACCACCGGCAGAGCCACGGCCAGTAGCGCGTCCAACAGTGCAACAGAGGTGTGTGCATAAGCCCCTGGGTTAAAAACAACTCCGTCCACCTGCCCTCGCGCCTGATGCAGCCGATCGATCAGCGCGCCTTCGTGGTTGCTTTGGAAAAACAACAACTCAACGGAGCGCCGCGATGCTTGAGCAGAGAGCATCGCCTCGACCCCATCCAGCGTCGTAGAACCATACAGCGCCCGCTCTCTCTCCCCCAGTAGGTTCAAGTTCGGACCGTTGAGGACGAGAATCCGCATCGTCTACCTCGTTGCCATCCTAACAGGACCCGCCATCAATTTCCAGAAATAAGCCGCACACTTCTCTGTTAAAGAAAGGGGTTGCATTGCCATTAGGCGTCGATTATCATCCCTCGGCAGTTGGCCAATGGCCACACTTGAAACGCGTAATCGAGACTTTTTTTTGGATAACCAGTAGAGGAGAATCAAATGAGAGTGAAACTGTTGGTGCTGTCCGTGCTGCTCGCCTTTGCAGTCGCCTGCCAACCCAAGGCTGCTGACGAAGGAAAGAAGGAAGAGGCCAAGAAGGAAGAGGCCAAGAAGGAAGAGGCCAAGCCCGCAGAGGCCAAGCCCGAAGAAGCCAAGCCAGCGGAAGCCAAGCCCGAAGAGGCCAAGCCTGCTGAGGCCAAACCGGAAGAAGCCAAACCCGAAGAAGCCAAGCCTGCAGAAGCCAAGCCCGAAGAGGCCAAGCCTGCTGAAGCCAAGCCCGAAGAAGCCAAGCCCGAAGCCAACGCTTCCGGCGCCAAAGTCAAGTTCACCTTCCACGTCATGTCCCAATGCCCCTTTGGTACCCAGGTCATGAATGGCATCAGCCCAGTCCTCAAGAAGGTCGGCGACTATGTTGACTTCCGCCTCGAATACATCGGCAACGTCCAGGGCGACCAGCTCACCTCCATGCACGGTGAAGCAGAAGTCCAGGGCAACATCATCCAGATGTGCGCCCAGCTGCACCTCGCCGAGAACTACAAGTACTTCGGCATCCTCGACTGCATGAACAAGAACATGCGCGCCATCCCCGGTAACTGGGAAGGATGCGCCAAGGAAGCCGGCTTTGAAGCCGAGATTCCGAAGCTGAAAGAATGCTACGAAGGCGAAGAAGGCAAGGGCCTGCTCAAGGCCTCCTACGAGCTCTCCCAGAAGGCCGGCGCCCGTGGCAGCCCCACCATGTTCCTCAACGACCAGCCCTACCGTGGTGGCCGTGGCGAAGCGGACTACATGCGCGCCATCTGCGGTGGTCTGCCCGAAGGCTCCAAGCCCCAGGCCTGCTCCGACATTCCGCCGCCCGTGGAATTCGAAGCCATCATCCTCGAAGACAAGCGCTGCACCGACCGTAGCTGCGACACCGCACGGCTGCAGAGCAGCTTTGGCTCCATGTTCCCCGGCATGAAAATACGGAAACTCGACTGGGCCGAAGAAGAAGCCAAGAAGCTCTACGCTGACGAAGGCATCACCTTCCTCCCCGTCATTCTCTTTGGCAACGACGTGGAGAAAGGCGACGGCTACGCCCGCCTGCAGCGCTTCCTCAAGCCCTCCAAGACTGGCACCTGGAAGGTCTTCGCCGGCCGTGCCCAGCACGACCCCAACGCCGAGATCTGCGACAACAAAGTCGACGACACCGGCAACGGCAAGGTTGACTGCGACGACGAAACCTGCGCCAACAACCTCCTCTGCCGCGCCGAGGTCAAAGGACAGCTCGAAGTCTTCGTCATGTCAGAATGCCCCTTCGGCCTGAAAGCTCTCAATGCCATGGAAGAAGTCCTCGCCGCCTTTGGCGACGAAATCAAGTTCTCCGTCCACTTCATCGGCGACGAGCAGGACGGCAAGCCTACCTCCATGCACGGCCAGAGCGAAGTTGACGAAAACATCCGTGAACTCTGCGCCATCACCAAGTACCCCGCGAAGTACATGACCTACATCCTCTGCCGCAACAAGAATATCAAAGATACCAACTGGCAGGCATGCGCCACCGACGGTATCGATGCTGCGGTCATCGAAGAATGCTTCAAGGGCGACGGAACGAAGATGCTCCTCGACGACATGAAGCTTGCCAAGCAGCTTGGCATCTCCGGCTCCCCGACCTGGATTGCTGATGGACGCCACCAGTTCTCCGGTATCGACGCCGCTACCGTGCAGAAGAACATCTGCCAGCACAACCCCACCTTCGAAGGCTGCAAGAAGCAACTCGCCGCTGAAGAACGCGGCGGCCCGGCACCTTCCTGCGGTAATTAGCAACATCCTCTCCGGTGGCCTTTGCCAGGTCGCCACTCTCCTGCTAGACTGACTCCATGACAAGGTCCTTAGCAACTCTCTGCGCACTGCTCCTGGTTCCCTGCCTCGTGGCCGCTGCCGCTGGCCGGGTAGAGGCCGCCGACAGTCCTCGTACCGAGCCCCTGGAGCCGCACCGGGTGGGCGTCATTATCGCCCTCGGCGTCGGTCATCAGCTCGAGGCCACGCCGACCTACAAGATGCTCCAACGTGTTACCGCCGCAGTCAGCGCCTACCGACAGCAACGGGCGAAGTACATTCTCTTCTGCGGTGGCCACACCACGGGCCATATCGCCGAGGCCGATGAGATGAAGATCATGGCCCAGGCCATGGGCGTCCCAGCCCGGGCCATTCTCACCGAGAATGGCTCCATCTCCACCGGCCAAAACGCCCGCAACGCAGGCCGGATGGTGGCCCGCAAACGCTTCCGTTCAGCCCTCCTGGTAACCCACAAGAGCCATATGGCGAGGGCCTTGAAAGAGTTCCGCAAGAAGATCCCCCGGCTCCGCCGTATCCAGCGGCTCTACGCCGATGACTACGCCCCGAGCAAGGTCGAACTGGAGTTCGACCCGCCGCTGCCGAAGATGGATGATTTCCAGGCAGTGGTCATTCACGGACAGTCGAGACCTGTCGATTTTCTGGGTGACACAGTTGTCCTCGATCGCACCCAGCGCGCCCTCGCCCGGACCATGGTCTATCTCTACCAGAATGGCGTCACCGACATTCCCTACTTCGTCTGGCATGGAGCCTACGCGGTGGGCCACATCACCCGAGCCGAGGTCATCGCCCTGGGGGCAGTGGCCCTGGGACTGCCTGCCCGCAAGATCGTGCTCTCGCCAGCCCGACGCAATTCCACCGGCACCACCGCCCTCTTCGAGCGTTGCACGCAGAGCGGCTGGACCAGGGTGCTGGCCATCCTCGCACCGGGGCGGGAAGATGAGGTCGAGATGATGGAGCATCAGTATCGGGAGCGAGGTCTCAGCGCCCACGTCATCGTTGCCCCCGAGGCCCCGCTCTAGGCAGTCGCTGCCGGGTGCTCCAGGCCCCCGGCCAGATCCTTTTTCATTGCAGCCAGCGGCCCCTTTGTCTACAGTGTCCCGGCACCACCGTCGCGAGGAAACCATGGCCCGCCACGCCCTCTTCAGCACCCTTCTGCTCCTGCTTGTTGCCGCCGGGCTGCCCGCCTGGGCCGAATCCCCCTACAATCCTCAGCCGGAGGATCTGCAATGGCAAGCCGTTGAGGCCGGCATCGAGTACACCACCTGGTCCTTCGCCGGGGTCAAGAATCGCAAGGCCAAGGAGGGCGACCCAACATGGCAGGTGGCCCCCGCCTTCGCCCATCTGCTAAGGGTCGACCTGAATGATACCGGACTCTCCTTCCGCTCCCTGCGCCCCCTGGGACACAGCGAGAGACTCGAGAAAATCGTCGAGATCTTCCGCACCGGCGGCGTCGATGTCAGGGCCGCCCTCAACGGCGACTACTTCAGCTTCGCCCAGGCCGAGAAGAACCCCCTGGGCCTGCACGTGTCGGGGGGACAGCTGCTCTGGTTCCCCGCCAACACCACAAGTATCACTGTCGATGCGAACAACCACATCGCCATCGATCGTTACACCGTCAATCAGACCGTCAGCGGCGATGGCCTCAAGGTCCAGATCTCCGGGGCCAATCGCAAAGCCAACAAGCAGGAATCAGTCCTCTACTCCGGCTACTACCTGCAGAAGACGATTCCCCAGGGCAGTTGTACCGGGCTGCTCCTGCAACGGGAGACACTCGGCCCCATGCTCAATTCCGACATTGAGGTCAAGGTTGCCAAGGTCTTCCCCTCCCGAGCTGCCCAGCCCCTCAAGCCCCTCGAGCTGGCCCTGGTGGTCTGCGGCGATGCCCGCCCAGCAGCCAAAGTGCTGCCTGAAGGGACGGAGTTGACCATCAAGACCACTGTCCCAGGCTTTGCCGGTGTGATGCTCGAAGCCATTTCCGGCGGTCCTCGTGTCCTGCGGGATGGCCAGATCGTCAAAGAGATGAGCCAGGAAGGGTTCACCCTGCCGCTGCGCCTCTATATCCCGCAACCCCACCCCCGCGCGGCCGTGGGCATCTCCAGTGATGGTAAGACCCTCTACCTGCTGGCTGGAGAGGGCCGGGTGAAGCGCTCCAGCGGACTCTCGGCAGACGATGCGGCCAACCTCTTCAAGGCCACTGGCGCCAGCGATGCCATGCTCTTCGACGGTGGCGGCTCCGTGGCCCTAATTGGTCCCGACGGTTTCTACAACAAACCACACCAGGGGAAGAACCACTCGGCCCGCTCCATGGCCAATGCCATCGCCATTGTCAGGAGCAAAAAAAGCGGTGGCAAAGCACCACCCAAAGTGAAATAATCTCGAGCCGGACGCTGAGGTCTATATGCCAACAGCCAAAGGCCGCACCTACTTCCTGCGCGCAGAATCCGACAGCAGCACGCTGTCTAAACTGCGCAACGTCGCCAGGGCCTGGTCCCGACAACTGCATGTCTATACTCTGGTGGGCGCCTTTGTCTTCCTCCTCGATCTGACTGCCTACTGGATCTTCATTCGCTTCTTCGACTCCTGGTTCCTTTACGCTCACTTCATCTCTCGAACCATCGGGGGCGTTTCCTGCTTCGTGCTCAATCGCTATGTCACCTTTCGCTCAGCGGACAGCCGCGGATTCTGGGAAGACCTGCTCCGCTTCCTGGTCCTGTATGCCGCCTCGTTTGCCCTCTCGTCAGTGCTCGTCTATGGAGCTGTCAAAACCGCACACATGGCACCGGTACCTGGCAAAGTCGTTGCCGAATGCACCGTTTTCCTCTTCAACTACACCGTAATGAAATACTGGGTCATGAAACCGCGCCCCCCTAACAGTGAGAAGCCATGCTAGAACCTAAGGTCTGCGTAGTGATCCCCGCGTATAACGAAGGCCGGGCCATCGGCCGGGTCCTCGTGGCCGCCACCACCTTCGACCTCGACATCCTGGTGGTGGACGATGGGTCAACAGACGACACCGCTGCGGTCGCCAGCCAATTCGACGTCCACCTCATTGTCCACAAGACCAACCAGGGCAAAGGCGCAGCCATCCGCACGGCCATAGCCTGGGTCCTTGAGCATGGTTACGAAGCTGCCCTCTTCATGGATGCTGACGGACAGCATGCAGCCGAGGAAATACCCCGCTTCGCCCAGTGCTATGCGGCCACCCGGGCAGACCTCATTCTCGGCACGCGCATGCACGCTAACCAGCAAATGCCCCTCGTGCGAAAAGTCTCCAACCGCTTCAGTTCCCTCCTCGTCTCCGGCCTCGCCGGCACCAGAGTCACCGACAGTCAGTCGGGCTTTCGGATGCTCTCGGCCCAGCTCCTGGAGCAACTCCAGAAGATGGGTGGCGATGGCTTCGATTTTGAGTCGGAGATGATCATCGATGCAGTCTGGAATGGACTGCGCTTCTGCGAGGTGCCGATATCCTGCATATACGCCGACGAAACGAGCCACTACAATCCGGTCAAGGATTCGTTGCAGTTCTTCGCTCTGGTGGCACGCAAAAGCCTCCAGAAGCTCCGTCGGCGACAGGGCCGTTCTTGAATTGCCGGCAATCACTGCTCATCCTCCTTGCCCTGGTGACGCTGCTCTCATCCTGCAAGGCCGACCCGAAAGCCCCGGGCGTCACTGGTGGCAACACCAATCCGGCCAGTCGTGAATTGGCCGTTGCCATGCGGGAACCCGGCTCCATCGACCCCGCCTTTCTAGATGGCAGCAACGATTTCCAGGTTGCCGTGAACATCTACGAAGGGCTCTATCGCCCCAACCCGGTCCATGGCCGTGCTGAACCCGCCCTCGCCACCCTCCACGAAACCGATGACGAGCATCTCGTCTGGCAGTTTCGCATCAAACCGTCAGCCCGCTATGCCAATGGTGAGCCCATCAAAGCCGCCGACTTTCTCACTGCCTGGCAACGCATCCTCAGCCCGGCCACCGCCTCACCCGGGGCGGATGCCCTCTTCATCCTCCGCCACGGCCGCAGCCTCGCCGCCGGGGAGGAGACCAGACTGGCCGTCACCGTCATCGGCGAGGACCTGCTCCGGGTCGAATTGGAATCCCCCCAGCCATATCTTCCCGAAATCCTCGCTTCACCGCGCTTCGCCCCCCTTCCCACAAAGACCATTCCGCAGAGTACAGGGGACCTCTTCGTGCAGGGCCTCGACCTCGCCTCCGGGCCCTACCATGTGGTGGAGTGGAAGGCACGCGAATCCATGACTCTTGAGCCCAACCCACACTACGAGTTCCTCGATGGCCAGACTCCCTTTCCACGAATTACCTTACGCTTCAGCGACAGTGAGGAGACCGCGCTGACCTGGTGGGATGCCGGAAGAGTGGATTTCGTCCAGGGACTGGTGCCGTTCCAGAAACTCCTCTACCTGCGTGGCAAATACCCCGGGGCCGTCGTCAGTCAGCCCATGCACTCGGTCTTCTACCTCTTCTTCAATGGACAGGCCGCAGCGCTGGCCGACCTGGAGGTCCGCCGCGCGCTCTTTGGCGCCATCGATCGGGAAGGATTGGTGGACAATATCCTGGGCGGCGGGCAACTGCCGGCCCGGGCCTTTCTTCCCCCCACCTACGCCACGGCCACGGGCTTCGATGCCGAACCCTGCAAGGCCCTTTCGCCGACCGCGGCCCGACAACGTATCGATGCGGCCCGGGATGCGCTGGTCGGCACCGAGATGATCTGCAATGCCTCCGAGACTTTGCGCACTATCATGGAGTACGTCCAACAGGGATTCAGCCGGCAACTGGACCTCTTTCTGGCCATCCGCATGCTCGAGTGGGGCAGTTTCCTCGCAAGCCTCAAGCAGGGCGACTTCCAGATTGCACGCATGTCCCTTAGCGGCGGCCCCGACCCCCTCGATTTCTTCGAGAACTTCACCCGCGCAAGCTCCAACAACTTCGGCCACTTCGCCAATGATGAATACGATCAGCTAGTCCGCGCCATCCGCACCACCGGCGATCCCGAAGAGCGTGCCACCATCATGCAAAAGGCCCACGACCTGCTCTGCCAAGAGCTTCCCGCCATTCCGGTCTACTTCTCCACCCAGGTCTATCTGGTGCGGGAACACCTGCGGGAGAAGTTCCATCCGACAGCTGAAGGATACGTTATCTACCGGTCGTTGCGATAACATCTCAGGTGGGCTAGAATGCCCGACAAAGGGAGGATTCAATGGCCAAGACCAAGAAGAAGCGTAAGCAACACGGCTCCTCCAGAAACGCCTCCAGCAAGAGTAGCGGTGGCATCTTCTCGTCTCTGCGCGGCGGCATGAAGAACATGGTGGGCACGGGCAAGAAGAAAGCGCCCCAGAAGAAGACCGTCTCGTTCTGGGATGTCCTCTTCTGGATCGCCGCAGGACTGCTTGGTGCGGCGGCTCTCTACCGCTTCTTCTCATAGCCCATGCACGGCAGGCTCCGCATCGTTGCGCTCGCGCTCTCGCTGGCTGCCCTGGCGGGCCATGCCCCCGCTCAAGCTCAAGGCGACCCCAAGTCTTGCCCCACCATGAAGGAAGTCACCATCCGCACCTCAAGAGAAGGCAAAGCGGTCAAGGAAGGTGGTATCCTCTATGCCCGAGGCGACCAGGTTGTGCAACTCCATGCGGTAATCAAGGGAACGCTAAGCGGCCGCAAGGTAAGCTACGGCGCCCCGCCGGACGCCATGGGCATCTCGGCCCCGAGCGCCTGGCCTGCTGAGTGCCCCGTTACCCTTCGCTGGGCCAAGGTTGAGGCCCTGCCCGTGGCATATAACAACGCCTACTCGGCCCCTCCGGCAGAGATCGAAATCACCGAGACCGAGTGGACTGAGGGCTGGACCGTGACCGCCGACGTCCACCCCACCAGAATGCATGACGAATACCCGCAGGTTGCCACCGGCTATGGCACCATGCGCTTCAAAGTGACAGCCACCACAGCCGCCGGCCAAGTCTCCTCCCCGGGCCAGGAGTGCCGCCGCTCGGGGGCTCTCTGCCCCGCCGTCTTCACCCTCTCCTATCGCCCGGACGATACCTACCTCGGCTACCTCCACGAACTCATGAACGTGCCCTATATCTACGGCTCCAAACGTATTCAGGGAGGCCATCAGAGTGACCTCCTCGTGGGTTCCGACTGTGCCGACTTCGCCGTCTATGGAAAGCGCCGCCAAAGCTCCCGCAAGAAGTTCGATTACACCTATACCGGAGGGCTCTACAAGCTGGCGTCAAAGCGCACGAAAGTCCACCTCGATGACGAAGCTTATTACGTTGACGCCAGGAACCGGCGGTTGACCTTTGGCGCGGATGGGGCCGTCCGTCCCGGGGACCTGCTGAACCTCCCGGACGGCCACGTCGGCGTACTCGTACGAGACAACGGCAACGGTTTCCTGGATACCAGCGACTTCCTCATGCACACCCTCTTTCGCGAACCGGAAACGGTGCCCATTAAAGATGCCCGCTGGGGCAACATCGATGGCAAAGAAGTACTGCGCTTGAAAAGGTAGATTGACCTAGGGCAACTGCCGATGCCATAGTAGCTGGGTTCCAGCTTGGAGGCCGACATGCCCGAGAAGCTCGTCATTCTTTCCGACACTCACTTCAAAGAGTCCGCCCGGCTCCCCGAGCCGCTGGAGACAGCTATCGATGGGGCCAATCTGGTGGTCCACGCCGGGGACTTCGTGGCCCCGGAGTTTTACGACTCGCTGCTTCACCGCAAGCCCCTCCTTTGCGCCCTCGGCAACTCCGACAACGCCGCGCTGCGGGCCCGTATTCCGGAGATCGGCGAGCGCGTAGTGCAGGGGCATCGCATCGCCGTCATCCACGGCTGGGGGGCGGCCCGGGATCTTCTGGAACGAATCGCCCAGCGAATCGACTGCTCAAGATACTCGCTGGTCGTCTTCGGTCACTCCCACTTTCCCGAAATCCGCAGCTACGCAGGAACTCTCTTCCTCAATCCCGGTAGCCCCACTGAGAAGCGCTTCTCACCACATCACACCTACGCAGAGGTCGAGGTGACCGGGGCCGGCGTCGGTACACCGAAGATCATCAATCTTTAGGGTTGCGAAGCTCACCGCACTGGCGAGGGGACGGGCGGACAGGACCAGAGGGTAGTAAGCCGGGTTCTGTTCCCGTGCCGGGTCACCCCAACACAGGCGAAGGTCATTCGTCTAGGACATGCGTTGCCACATGCCTCAAGCGAGTACCCGGAAACTTGGGGCGGGCAACCCGTACGGGGCGAACCCCGGCGTTTCCATATTCCTCTTGCTCCAGGTGGGGTTTACCGACTGCGACGTCACCGTCACAGCCCGTGAGCTCTTACCTCACGCTTTCACCCTTACCACGCACAGCCCGAAGACTGGCGGGCGGTCTACTCTCTGCGGCACTGGCCCTGGGGTCACCCCCGGTCGGCGTTACCGACCACCCTGCCCTGCGGAGCCCGGACTTTCCTCCCGTGCGACAAACGCACCGGCGACCTTCTCACCCTCTGGCCCTGTCCGGGCCGGAGCATACGCGAATTTCGTGCTGACGTCCAGTTGAGCTTTGGTCGGGATGGTCGGTGGAGCACCGCCCGTATCCCTACTCAGCGCCGTCAGTCATGACGGCGCCGCCGTACGCACCACCCACGCATGTAGCGATGCCCAGCAACGGCGCCTGGCTGGCGCCAGGCGGTGTGCGGAGTACTATTTGGTATGCGGTCGAAAAGGGGGGATGGCTAGAAGTACATATTGGCGCCAACCATGAATTGGGCACCGGCATTGAACTTGTCAGCCTGCTTCACGCCACTGCAGTTGATGGTCACGCCGGAGAGGCCCATGCACTTGGACTCGATGCTCGACTCCGACTCGATGTTCTTGTAGAGCCCGATGAATCGCAGGTCGGCGCTGAGGCCGAAGTCTGGGGTGAAGCGCAATTCCATGCCCGCTCCGGCCTGGCCGGCGATCTCAACGAGATCGTGACGAAAACCATTGTGGTACTCCAGCTTGGTCAGATGCACACCGCCCCCCAGCAACCCATAGAGCTTGAACTTGCCGCGGGGGATCAGGTAGTACATTGCGGAGAGTGTGATGGGGACCGTCGTCTGGTCCATGACATCGGTCTCCCCATAGAGCACGTCTGTCGCCAGTTCCAGGCCGACATTGGGAGAGACTTTGCCCCGAATCTGCAGGCCCAGGCCGCCCATGGTAGGATTCTCCACCGACCCCAGATTAAGCTTCTCACCGTCCACGGCGACTCCACTGAAACGTATGCCAATTCCCAACATCCGATCCTCAACGGGACGGCGCGCATACTGCTTATGCGTCACCGCTGTGCGGCGAGCCGGCACGTAGCGGACCGTCTCGACAACTGGCGGGCCACTGTGAACTACGACGCGTCGGTGCTGGTGAATCACCGGCGCCACTACGACCCTGGGGCCACGGTTGCGGCTTCGAATCACCACCTTCTTCTGCTTCTTGTACTTCTTCTGGTTCTTGCCCTTGTACTTCCCCTTCGCTGCAGCATCACTGTCGACCTGCACTTCGCTGGAGGAAGTCGCCAACTCACCGGCACTCCCTGCCGCCGGGGCCAGGGCCAGCATCAAAAGAGTCGCGTATGTCGATATCCGTTTCATGGTTTCCTCCTAGTTTTCAGCGGACCGTGCTGGTGGCCGCTGCGCTTTGGCAACTGGGGCAGACAGACGCCGGCGGGCGCACGACTATTCACTTCCCCGAGACCAAAAAACGTAACCCACTAAAATAACAGGTGAAACAAGAAATTTCAGGTCTTTGGTATCGCTCCTCCCGATAAAGAGGGTGAGGAGTGAGGAACGGCACAATGCCCAAACAAACCTGGAGGTGCACCATGAAGCAATTCTCAAGCATTATCTTCTTCCTGGCCCTGCTGTCCGCCTGCGGCAGCGATCCTGCGAACTTTGACCCCGTGGCCTTCGATACGTGGACAGACCCAGACCCGGACTTGCCGGCCTTTCTAGCCGACGAGCCCGGCGGCACCCCAGACTCCGGCCTGACCTTTGAGGACTGGGACGAAGGGGATCTCACAACCGCCGCTGAGCATGCCGGCCAGAGCTGCCTGACCAGCGCCGACTGTGCGGGACTACCGTGCGTGGACGAAGGTTCAGGCTACTTTTGCGCTACCCCCTGTGTGGAAGAGTGTCCCCTGGGATATGATTGCCGCGCGGTGGGGGCTAAGCGGGACAGCATCACCAACGTCTGCATTGGCCAATTCCTGCCCTATTGCCGACCCTGTCATGACTCTGGCGATTGCGCACGCTTCCCCGGCGATGATGCTTCCTTCTGCGGCCTGGCGGAGAAAGAGATCGGGGCCTATTGCACCACCTCGTGCAACGAGGATTCAGCCTGTCCCCACGGCTTCCAGTGCCACGAAGAGAGATGCGTAGCTTGGGAGGGCGAGTGCGATTGTGCGTGGGCCGAGACCAACTTTGGCCATTCAACCGCATGTGTCGACCACGCGGAGGGCATGTGCGTGGGAGAGCGGTACTGCACCGAAGATGGCCTGGGCAAATGCGACGCACCACCACCACTGGATGAGGTCTGCAACGGACTGGACGACAATTGCAACGGCAAAGCTGACGACGAGATTCCGGACAAGCCCTGTCAGATCACCAACAACAACGGCACATGCCCGGGCGTGGAGAAGTGCCTGTCCGGAATACCGGTGTGCAATGCTCCCGCAGCAGAGGCCGAAGTCTGTGACGGGCTGGACAACGATTGCGACGGCGAAGTGGATGAGGCCGAGGCCGCCGACTGCATCGCCTTCTTCGTCGATGCCGACGGCGATGGCTACGGCAGCCAGAATATCAGGTGCGCCTGTCAGCCTGGCCCAGGCGCCGTCGACAACAGCCTGGACTGCAATGACGATAACCCTGCCATCTACCTGGCCGCCCCTGAACTGTGCGACAACATCGACAACAACTGCGACGGACAGGTCGATGAACAGTGCGATTTCGACGGTGACGGGTACTGCTCCCAGGAACCGCTGGCCTACGGCCCGGACATGGTCTGTCGATACCCGCTAATGGACTGCAACGACCTTTCGGACAACATCCATCCGGGCCACCAGGAATGGTGCGACGGACTGGACAACGACTGTGACCAGATTCCCGACGAGGGGTGCGATCAAGACGGCGACGGCTACTGCCATGCCCCGGTACTCAAGTGGGGAGTCGGCCTCCTCTGCATTTCGCCGGAGGTGGATTGCGATGACGACGACGCATCCGTCCATCCTGGTGCGATCGAGCTTTGCGACGGTATCAACCAGAACTGCAACCTGCAGGTGGACGACGGCTGCGACGGCGATGCTGACGGCTACTGCGTGAACGCTCCCCCAGACAGCGTGGCCAACTGTTACCTGGGCACTCCCATGGCCACTGAAGCTCAGTGCGATGCTGTAGAGAAAAGCTGTCCCAAGGGATTCTTCGATTGCGATGACAAAAACTACACGGTCCACCCTGGAGCCCCGGAGATCTGCAATAACCTGGACGATAACTGTGACTCGCAGATCGACGAAGGATATGACGTCGACCAGGATGGCTACTGTGCTGCGGATGCCGTGATAACACCAGGCTGTATCTACTGCCTGCCGAGCGCCGCGGCTGACTGCAACGACGCCTACTCGGCCATCAACCCGGGGGCCGACGACCTCCCTGACCTCCTGGGCGTGGACCAGAACTGCGACGGCATCGATGGCAATATCGAGCGCTCGGTATTCGTTTCAGTAGCGAAAGGGGCAGACACGAATCCGGGCACCATGCAAAAACCCAAGAAGACGATCCAGTCGGCCATCGATTCGGTGCACGGCAACTCGTACAAGGACTCTGTGCTGGTGGACACTGGCACCTATCCCGGAAGCATCAAGCTGCGCCCGGGGGTCCATGTCTGGGGAGGCTACATGGCAGCGAAGAACTGGTCTTCCAGCCCCGCGGCCAAGAGCCTGGTAGTCGGTGGCCCAACAGCCGTGGAGGGCTTCAAGTTGATCGGTCAAACCAGCGTCGGCCGCCTCACCATTCAGGCTGCCAAGGCCATCGCCGCAGGGCAAAGTTCAGTTGGTCTCTTTGCCTCTGAGAGCCCTGGACTGAGCCTCACCATGGTGGCCATCAAGGCTGGTAACGGCGCTGATGGAGCTAACGGCATGGACGGTGTCAACGGCATGAATGGCAAGGCTGGAGCCAACGCCACAAGCGGTTGCTTCAGCAGCTCTTCGCCCATCTGCAATAACCCCAACACCGACAACACCTGTCCCGGGTTTGCCGCCGGGGCACTAGGAATGGAGTTCACCTGTGGCGGCCGCGGCGACGGCATCGGCGATATCCCCACAGCCGGGCCCTGGAGCCCGGGGGCAAAGGTGACGTGGACCGGAATCGACGTCGGGGAGCCATCGTGCTGCTACAAGAAGTGGGGCAAGGAAATGGGTGGCGACGGCGGCATCTACGCTGGTGACGGCAACAACGGCAGCAATGGCGGCGACGGCATCGACGGCCCGGGTGGCAGTCAGGGCAAGGGTGGTTTCACCAAGGGCGCGCTGACCAAATCTGGCTGGATTGGGGACGCCGGCAATGACGGTGGCAACGGCGTCGATGGCTGCGGCGGTGGTGGCGGCGGCATGGGCAAGCACAAGAACGACGCCTACCTGTGGTGTGACTCCAAGGGGGGCGGCGGGGGCGGCGGCGGGGCTGGCGGAACCTCCGGCACAGGAGGCAAAGGAGGCAAAGCTGGCGGCGGTTCCATGGCCATAGTTCTCCACAAATCCCCCATCGCTATCATCGGCTGTGAACTCACCACAGCCAAGGGCGGCAAGGGCGGCAACGGCGGTAAGGCCGGCAAAGGAGGCCAGGGTGGAGCCGGTGGATTGGGCGGCAAAGGTTACGCGGGGTCTGGGAAGGGAGGTTTCGGTGGTGCGGGTGGCGACGGCGGCAACGGGGGAGTCGGCGGAGGCGGCTCCGGAGGCAACAGTGCCGCGCTTCTCTACGATAAGGCGAAGGCACCAAAAGTGCAGGCCACGACCTACGCTCTGGGCGCACCGGGCCAGGGCGGAAACGGCGGGCTCACATCACAGGGCTATCCGGTCAACGGCACCAACGGCCTGCCTGGCAAGAAGGCCAACACGGTATCGATTCCATAGCCCACTTCACGCGGGGAGAGGCGGGCGCCTTGCCGACCATCCATCCCTCCTCCCCCTCTCCCTGCGTCTTCGCTTCTTCTTGTCCTAAGTGGTGGATGTGGGTGAAGAGCATGGCCTGGGCCTTCGCCCCGGCGCATGGTGACCCTACCATTCACCACGTCTGATAACTTTTTTGCCGCCAAGATATGGTTGAAGAGCGGGGGGGATAGTGACGGTACCATCGGCTTGCTGGTAATTCTCCAGGAGCGCAACGATGGTACGACCAACGGCCAGTCCGGAACCGTTGATGGTGTGTACAAAACGGGTCTTCGGCTTCTTGTCGCCAGCGGGACGATAGCGGATGTTGGCTCGGCGAGCCTGGAAATCTTCGAAGTTGGAACAGGATGAAATCTCGCGATAGAGCCGCTGGCCTGGGAGCCAAACTTCGATGTCGTAGCACTTGGCCGCCGAGAAACCAATGTCTCCGGTACACAACGCACTGACCCTGTATGGCAACTCCAGCCGCTGCAAGACAGTTTCGGCATTGGCGGTGAGTTTCTCCAACTCCTCGTAGGAATCCTCGGGACGAGTGAACTTCACCAGTTCGACCTTCTGGAACTGATGCACCCGGGTAATGCCTCGAGTATCCTTGCCAGCAGAACCGGCCTCGCGACGAAAACAAGATGAGTAGGCAACGTACTTGATGGGAAGCTGCTCCTCCTCGAGAATGGTCTGCCGATGCATGTTGGTAACTGGAACCTCCGCGGTAGGAATCATGAAATAGTCGTCCACCTTGAAAGCATCCTCTTCAAACTTCGGCAACTGGCCGGTGCCGACCATGGCATCCCGCAGCACCAGATAGGGGGGCATGACCGGCTCATAGCCCGCCTCTCTGGCCACGTCGAGCATGAACATCGCGAGGCCCAGTTCCAGATAGACTCCCATGCCCCGGTAGAGCACAAAGCGGGAACCGCTGACCACGGTTGCGGTCTCCAAATCAATGATTCCCAAGTCGGTACCAACGTCCCAATGCGCTTTCGGCTCGAAGTCGTAGCTTCCCGGCTCACCCACGGTTCGCACCACGACATTGTCCTCTTCGCCTCCGCCAACGGGAGTCGACGAGTGGGGAACGTTGGGGAGGTGAAGCATGAACTCCTCCAGTTCCGCCTCCAGGTCGCCCTGGCGCTTTTCGAGGTCCTTGATAAGGTCGGAAAGCTCCTTCAACTCGGCCCGGCGCTTCGGTCCTTCCTCAGGGTCACGGGCGTATCGACCAAACTCCGTGGACTTCGTCTTCTGCTCGTGGCGCCTCTGCTCGAAGGCCTGGATGGCCTGTGAACGCTCGGCAATGAGGCTGGAGAAGCGGTCCCAGTCCACCTGGGCATTGCGCTGCGCAAGCCTCGCTTTGACCTCTTCAAGATTCTCGTTGACGCTACGATGGTCGAGCATTGTTGCCTCCCTGTTGGCCGGACTTCTAGCAGAATCAGTCGGTTCTTGCAAGGTCGTGACGTGCGTAATGGGCCTTTTTGGACGGGCTGCAGAAGCTGTCGTATCCTCGCTGCGGAGCATATTGAATGGTAGCTGGGCGCGAAGGCGCCTGAGACGGAGGACATTATGTGGGAAGGAATTCTCGAGCCACTGCGCCGCCTGGCTGACGTAATGAATGAGAACTGGTCCAACATCCTCGCCACATTGCTGCTGCTCTTTGGTGGTTGGGTTCTGGCCAGAGGGATTCGGCTGCTGCTTGTCCGGGGACTACGCATCGCCCGCATCGATCTGGTTGCCGAGAAGGCAGGTATCGAGGAGTTCTTGCGCAAGGGCGGCATCAAGCAGGATGCCGTGGAGTTGCTGGGAGCCCTGGTTTATTGGATCTCGATTATCATCATCTTCCTGATGGTAATGCGGGTCTGGCAGATCGAAGTGGGGCTCTCCGACACACTGGTACCCTTCCTGCCCCGCATCTTCGTCTCGCTGGTGATTCTGATTCTCGGCCTCTACATCGCCAGCTTCGTCGGTGACATGGTGCGCACTGCGGCCGCCAACGCAGAGGTGGCATACGCCCGCCTTCTGGGACAGACCATCAGGTACGTCCTGGTCACTTTCGTGGTCCTGACTGCCCTCCAGCAGTTGGGAATTGAGACCGAACTCATCTCCTACGCATTTCTGATCATCCTCGCATCAATCTGCCTGGGTCTGGCATTGGCTATCGGACTCGGGGCGAAAGACGTGGTGGGTCGCAAGTTGCAGGCCTGGGTTGACAGAATAGAAGAGGAAGGGAAATCAAAGTAGAGGACTACGCTTTCAATTGCTCCACCATGGATGAAATAATCTCTTCGACGGGCAGGTCGGCCAACACCCGCGCCGGGGGGGTCTGAGCCCCACGCGCCTCGGGTCCAAGACCTGCGGACTTGCGCTTCTTCATCAACTCCGCCACCCACTCATCCTGAATGAGCCGGAGATTGCCAAGGAGCATCGCCTGCTGTTGCATTTTCGCCAGGTGTTCCACCAGTTCCGTACGCAGATAGGCCATCTCCAGGTCACTTCCACAAACCACGGTACCGTGATTGCCCAGCATCACCGCATCGTAGAGAGTGCCCAGGCTACGAATCTGCTGTCTGGCGGCGAGGGAGCCAGGCTTCACCGTTGGAGCCAGCGGGATGCGGTCGCCAATGCTCACCACCGCCTCGGGAGTAATACGCGGGTCAACCTCTAGCCCCGCGATGGCAAAACCACAAGCTACGGGCGGGTGCGCATGGATAACCGCCTGCACGTCTGGACGCACCTGATAATACTCCAGGTGCAGTGGCAACTCAGAGAAGGGGCGGTGCCGACCGCTGAGGACCTTACCCGTCCAGATTTCGATGAGAAGCAGATCGTCTTCCCGCACCTCCCCTTTGGAAAAGGCTGTGGGAGTTGCCAGTATCCGGCTCTTGTCAACGCGGACCGAAAGGTTGCCATCATGGTTGGCAACCCAGCCCCGCTCCCAAATGCGCTGGGAGTACTTCACAAGGTCACGGCGTAATGCGTTGGCTTCGTACATGGTGCTCCTTCCCGTCAAAACCGCTCATGTTATAGCCGAGCAGGGCAACGCAGGTCAAGGACGAGGGACTCAATCGTTCCAACTCGGCGTAACTTCTGCTATACTGGCGCTCGAAGACGCTGGCCGGCCTGGTTTTTCACCGCTCCGGTCACCCCACTACCTGTAGGAGAACCACCTTTTGAGCAATTCCCAAGAACTACGCCTGAACTTCCTCGGGGGAGTAGGCGAAATCGGCATGAACTGCCTCGCCCTGGAAACACCGCAAGGAATCGTCATCATCGACTGCGGAGTCATGTTCCCGGACAATCGTTTTGCCGGTCCCGATCTGATCATCCCTGACCTCCGCTACTTCGCCGCCAACAAAGACCGCATCCTGGCGGTGGTCGTGACCCACGGCCACGAAGACCACATTGGTGCAATTCCCATTATCTTTGGTGATTTGCACATACCGGTTTACGCACCGCCCTTTGCTGCCGCGATTATTCGAGAGAAGACTCCGGAGTATAACTCCTCTCCGGCCTTCGTGCTGCACAACATCAAACCTGGCGACCAGCTGACGCTGGCCGGCATGGAGTTTGAGTTCTACCGGGTCACCCATTCTATTCCCGATGCGTTGGCGTTGGCCATTTTGACGCCCTTTGGCCGCATCGTCCACACCGGCGATTTCCGTATCGACCTGGTGCCGAGTCTGGGGGAGCCATTTGACCGTGAAGGCTTCGCCCGGTTGGGAGATGACGGAGTCTTTCTGCTCCTCTCGGATTCCACCAATGCAGAGGTCCCGGGGAGGACCGGACCAGAATCGCAAGTGGCCGCCAACCTGGTGGAGCTGGCCTCTGCGCATCGTGGGCGAGTGCTGGTCACTCTCTTCTCATCGAACATTGAACGCATCAGCCTCTTTGCCGAAGTGGCCCGGAAATTGAAGCGTCGCCTTTGCCTCGTGGGACGTTCCCTAAACACGTACACGCGGGCCGCCATCGAGACTGGCTTCGCCCCCCTCGACCCCAATCGGCTGGTGGACCCTAGATTCATCGAAGAGGTGCCCGATGAGGAGGTCTTCCTGCTTATTGCCGGGTCCCAGGGGGAGCCGAGAGCCGCTTTGACCAGAATTGCTAATGGTGAACATCCTGACGTCAGGATCAAGTCAAACGATCTGGTCATTTACTCAAGCAAGGTTATTCCTGGCAACGAGAAGGCCATTCAAAGGGTTACCAACGACCTGGTCAAGGCCGGAGCCCGGGTTCTGCACGAGCGCAACGCCGATGTCCACACCTCTGGCCACGGTCGGCGAGAAGAAGTCATTGAGATGTTGGAGTTGCTGCGACCAAAACACTTCATTCCCGTCCACGGCGAGTACCGGTTCCTCCATGAGCACGCGACTTTGGCCCGAGAAGTCATCGGGGCCAAGACGCTCATCGCCGACTGGGGGGATGTTATCGAGGTGACCAGGGACGGTGTTGAATACGCCGACCACAACGACCTCGAACACTACTATGTGGAGCGACCGATCATCGGCAATGCGTATGAGTTGCGGCTGAAAGATCGCAAGAAGCTCTTCCATAATGGCCTCGTCAACGTCCACGCCGTGGTGAAGAAGCGTGGCAAAGGGATTTCCGTTAACACTGAAATTACGCTGTACGGAGTGCCCGACCCGGATGAAACCCTGGTAGAGACTCTTCAGGAGCTCATTTGGTCCGATTTCGAAGCTCGCAAGAAGGGCCTTTCGGAGCGCTCAATAGAGGAAGAGATCAGTATTCTGGTGCGCCGGGCACTGAAGAAGCTTCAGAACCGCCGGCCCCTGGTCCACGTCTTCCTGAGTAGCGGCAAGGAGAAGCGTTGAGTGGGTTTTTCCCGGCGATGGTCAAGGCGGCCATCGACAACGGCATACTGGGACGACCCCGTCCACTCATGCTCCTGCTGGAGCCATCACAGAAATGCAATGCGAAGTGCCCCTTCTGCTACCACTGGCAGGAAGAAGAGACCTCTGAACTGACCCTCGACGAGATCCGCCGACTGCTCTGCGAAGCCTGGGAATTGGGCTGCCGTTTCCTCTATTTCTCCGGGGGTGAGCCGACCATCTATCGGCAGGCTGAGGCGGCCCTGGCTGCGGCCCGCACTTGCGGCTACAACATCTCCTTGACCACCAACGGAAGTATGCTCGCCAGACGCCTCCCCGCCCTGGCTCCATACCTCGATGGCCTCACAGTTTCCCTGGACTATGCTGATGAGACCCACGACTTTGTGAGAGGTCTGCCGGGGCTTTATCAGGCTGCCGTAGACGGGCTGGCCCTAGCCGCGCGCTACGGTCTACCAACCCGCATCAACATGTCGATTTCGCCGGCCAACGAAGGTCACGTGGAGCGATTGGCTCAGTTGGCCAGGG
>CALGBT010000574.1 GCA_937884235.1 uncultured Pseudomonadota bacterium | reverse complement strand
CTTCATCCCGGCCTGGCGCTGATTCTCAAACTTCACCTCCCAAGTGCCATCCTGCCAGCCTAGCTTCTGTGCCAGGTAGCCGCCGAATCCGTCGATATACGGCTGGGCCTCTTCGGCGGTGGTGACGCTGCCGGTGTGACAGATGAGAAACTTGCGGCCGCTGTCCGTCTGCGCATAGGCCGGGGCGGCCAGTAGGCAAAGGCCTGCCAATAGCGCCATTGCGATTGATTGTCTACGTTTCATGGTCCTCTCCTTTGACCGGTGCGTCCGGGTGGCTGCGCATTACGCCTCGAGCGATTGCTGCTGCGCTGGGCAGTAGCAGAAGCGCCGCGGTCAGGCAGGTCAGTATGCCATAGATTAGGGCTTCGCCCAAGGAAGCGGCGCCGCGATGCTCTCCCATACAGATGGCGCCGATACCGGCGAGGGTCGTTAGCGCGGCCATGAAGACCGGGCCTGAGGCCCGCTGCATGACTTCGAATGGATGTCTATTCCGGTCCTCCCTCAGGCGGTGGGCCAGGTAGACCCCGTAGTCCACGGCCAGGCCGATCATTAGTGGGAAGGCGATGATATTGGCGTAATTCAGGGAGAGACCCAGGGTGTGCATGACGCCAAACATCCAGGCTCCGCCAAAGGAGAGCGGCAGCAGTGCACCCAGCGCATAGCCGATGTGTCGAAACTCCAGAAAGAGCATGAGGAAGACGACCATCACCGCATAGATGGAGGCCTGCTTGAAGCCGGTCATGATCAGGCGGGAGAAAGTCTGATGGGTCGTGGGAAAGCCGGTAGCCTCGGGCGAAATGGCATAGACATCGGCCAGAAATCGGTCGAGGAAATCCATGTCGTAGACCGATTCTTTGGGAAAGGCATAGACGGCGAAGCGCCCCGACTTACCCTGGAAACGGCTGCGAATACCGGAGGGCAGACCGGCGGGAGTCAAGAGCCCTACATGGGCCCAGTTGCGAGTCATTTCGGCGGCTTTTCCCAGCACTTTGAAGAGTTCTTTCTCGAGTGCTTGCAGGCGAGGGAGCGCGGCCGGGTCATGGGCCAGCTTCCGGGCCAGCTTCTCCATACGGCCGGCGACCGCTTCCAGGGCATCCACGAGCTCCGCCTGGCCACCAGCGAAGGCTTTATCCTGGGCATCAAGGACCATTTCCACCATCGCCTCGAGTTGCTCTGCGAGTTGTTCGCCGGTAAAGGGCTCGAAGTCTCTGGTGGCGATGATGATCTTCTCGAAGACGGGCGAGATCTCCCGAATGATATCAATCTTCCGCGCTTGATCGGGCGGCAGAATCTCAGTGATGGTCTCTACTCGCGCGACTGTGTCCAGCGCCCGCAAACGTTCTGTGATCTGGCGGGCTTCGTCCAGGTTATCAGCGATGATGGCAGCAAACTCGGGCTGGAAGTCGGAACGTGTGGCCATCTCCTTCTGCAATCGCATGGATTCCGAATTTCTGGGCATGATGGCTTCCACGCCCATGTCGACATCCATGTTGATGGCTCGATAGACCGAGATGCCTCCCGTTGCCACTGCGACCACGACGATGGCAACCATGAAGAACATGGGGGGGTGGGAGGGGAGCAGTGAGCGCGGGGCCGATGACCGGGCCGGTCGCACCTTCGGATTGAAGATTGCAGTGAGCGCCGGGAGGACGAAGAAGGTGGCGGCCATGACCAGCAGCACGCCGCTACCGGCGACGATACCGAGTTCAGCGAATCCGGTGAAATCGACGGTGCCGATGACGAAGAAGGCCAGAGCGGTGGTACCGCCTGCGGCCAGCAGGGTCCGGCCGCTGGTGGCCAGGGCGATGGAGATGGCCTCGGCCAGGCTGTGGCCCTGGCGCACTTCCTCCTCAATGCGACCGGAAATGAAGATGCCGTAGTCCACACCGAGGCCGAAGAGGATGGCCGTGAAGCCTGAGGTGAGCAAGGTCAGATGGCCCACGGTGAGGGCCGTGAGACCCAGATTCCAGAGTCCCGCCAGGACCAGTGGAATGAAAACCAGAATGCCGCGCCGCAGGGATCGGAAGCCGATTAAAATGATCAGGAGAATCAGTACCGCGGCGACTGCGGCGGTGAAGATTACGTCCCGCTTGATGGCCAGGTTCTCTTCAACTCCGTTGGCCGGCAAGCCGGCGAATCCCAGGGCAGGGGCCGTTCGACCTTCCCGTTGCCACGTCTCCAGCGTGCGCTCCCCAGCGGCCCTGGCGCTGTTCAGCAACTCGTTGATGATCTCGAATTCGTCGGAGGCGTTGTGGGGTTGAATGAAGAGGAAGAGCAGCTTGCGATCATGGGAGCGCAGGTAGCCCTCACGATCCATGTCCCGCCCCGACAGCTCTTCGGCGAAGAGGGTCTCGATGAGTGCGATCTCGGTGCGGTCCGGGTTATCTATCCAGGCCTCGATTTCTTCGAAGAGCTGCCCGGCTACGGTGAGAATCCGTTTGGCGGTGGCGATGTCGATGTTCTCTTCAAAGCCGGCGGTGGCATCGGCCTCGCCAAACTTCCTCAGAAGCGGCAGCAGGCCGTTGATGCGGCCGAACTGCTCGATCTTGTCCCGGTGCTCGACCACTCGCTCTCGCAGCTTCTCAAGCTGGTCCAGCGACAGGTAGAGGAAGGCGCGGTCTGCGAAGAACTCGAGGTCGGCCTTGTAGAAGACGTCAGCGATGACGTCGGTCTCCTGGGCCAGCTCCCGGGCATAGGCATCGGCAAAGGGGCCGAGGGTTTCCGGCTCGCCTTCGAGTACTGCAATGAGGCTGCCGGTGGTGCCGAAGTCGTCGAGGAAGCCCTGGAATCGGATGTTTACCGGGTTGTCCGGTGGATAGAGGGCAGTGCGGGCCGTGAGGATGTCCAGTTGCGGCAGCAGCGCGACGGATATGCCTGAGAACACTATGGCCGCGGCCACCACCCACCAGGCGTGGCCGACAATCCAGAAGCCTAGGGAACGCAACTGCTTTTCCACTGGGAATCCTCCCTGGGGGCGTTCTTCCGGCGTACCGGTGGGGTCAGGAACCGGGCTCGTTAGAGAAGGTGGCCGGCTACATATTCAAAAAAGACACGGTCCGAAGTAGATCAAGGGGTCCGGGAAATGTCAACGAGAAAGATGGCATGGGCGAAGCTCAGGTGCGGGGATGACGACTCGAAAAGACTGTGAAAGAGCGTGCATATCGGCTATATTCTCCTGTGAGAACAGCGTGTCTTCAACCGTCGGATGGTGATGAGAGTATATTCTGCGAGAGTCAGCCCGGCCTGGAAATGGTTCTTGCCAGAACTTCTCCAACTGCTCTGCGTACTAGGCGCCGTCCTTTGGGCGGAAGCAGGTCTAGGGGCCCCCGACCCGGAGGCCTCGGACGAACCATCAGACGAGGAACTGATGATACGCTATGTAGCCGGTGATGAGCGCGCATTCAATGTCCTGATGCGACGTTATCAGGGCAAGATGTACGGTTACATCTACCGTCACTACTACAATGCGGATCGGGCCAGCGAGGTGTTCCAAGACTGCTGGTACAAGGTTGTCAGGGCCGCGGACTCGTATGACCCCACCAGGCGCTTCTCCACCTGGCTCTTCACCATCGTCCGCAACACCATGATCGATACCTTCAAGAAGAAGAAGCTGATGATGCGCTCGCTGGATGCCCCGCTGCGCTCCGGCGAGGATAAACGCTCTTTTGGCGACGTCGTGGCAGACCGACACGCGGTTGACGCCGAGCAGATGGTGCGCAAGGGGCAACTCGAAAGTCGACTCAAAGAAGCGTTGTCCGGTCTTAATCCTGACCAGCGTGAGGTCTTTGAGATGCGGCATTTCCAGGGACTTCAGTTTGCGGAGATTGCAGACATCATGGAGTGTCCGGTAAATACGGCGAAAACCAGAATGCGCTATGCCCTTGAGGCCTTGCGTCGGGAACTGGAGGACTTTCTACAATGAGCGGCGACGAAAGACGGCGGGATGGCCCCCTTGACGAGCGAGTGGTTGAGTTCGTCTATGGCGAGCTCTCTGCTGCGGACGAAGCTGCGTTTCGCAAGGAGCTGGAGCAGCGGCCCGACCTGCAGGCTCAGGTCGCTGATCTGACCGCGCTGCAGCGTAGTATCGATGCCGTTAAGGTGCCCGAGCCACCGGCGGACGTGGTGGCCGACATCATGGCCTACGCCGCTGGCCGGAATCGTGTGGTGCGGACGGAACCGGTGCCCGAGAAGCGTCTGACGCTGGCCGATCTCTTTGGCTGGTTGCTGCAGCCGCAGGTCGGAATGGCCATGGCCGCGTTGCTGGTGGTGGCAGTGGGCGTCTACATGGGACAGTCCGCTCGTCGTCCGGCAGAGCCTGGTTCCGCCCAGGAGGTCAAGGAGCGGATGCGGCCGACTCGTGCCGTAGCCAAGGACAAAGCTCCCGCCGCCGGTGCCGCCGCAAGGGCCCAGGTCGCAGACCATGAGGCTGGGACGGGTGAAGAAGCAGTTGAAAGCAAAGTGGCGAAGGCCCCCGAGGCAGAAGAGAAACGAGAAGCTGAGCAGCAGATGGCGACCGTCGCAGTTGCCGAGAAGGCAACTGCCGAGAACGTAGTTGCTGTGGACCCTCCAGAGGAGGCTCCTTTGCAGGAGCAGGTTGCCCAGGATGCAGAGGAGCCGGCATCGGTCGCGTCCGAGGGATTGGCCAATGAGGGGCTGCGCAAGGCTGACGGCAAGGTAGCAGTTCGAACACTGGTGGATTCTCTGGATCGGCGGCGGAGCAAGAGTGAAGAGGATGCTGCCAAAGACCATCCGCGCGGGGAGGCTTCCGGGGATGCCAATCTCCGGCAGAGTGACCAGGGTGGTATCGTCGAGGACACTGCGAATCAGGATCCAGCTGCCCGCCTCACTGCAGATGGCACGCTGGTGAGGGATGACAGCACTCACCGGCAGGTCAATATCCCTCGCAAGGAACGGAGCAAGAAGGTTGCCGTGGAGTCACAAGCGGGAAAAAAGACGCAGAATTCCGGGGCCGGGTTCGCCAAGGAGAGCACCGAAGTCTACGAGAAAACGAAGGCTTTGGAACTGGCCAAACCAGAAGAGGCATTTGTCCCCAATGACGTTTCGCAGCTGCAGAAGGGAGGCGAGAAAGAACGGACGGAGAAGCGGGAGTGGGTGGGCAATACTTACAACCGCGCGGTGCTCAAGGACAATGCCGAGGAATCTCTCACCACGGGCCGAGAATCCAAGTCGGCCGGGGCCAAGGCCCCTGCCGTAACCAGCAGTGGACGTGATGGCGCAGGGGATTTCAAATCGGCCGAAGTTGCCGACCAGGGACCGCAGAAGCCAACTGAGTCGGCCCCTGTCAAACCCGCCGCCAGCACCTCAGTGGACGAAGCCTGGGGCGTAGTTCCCAGTGCCATTCCAGATGGTTCGCTGGTGAAGCCAGTGAGCGTACAACCGGAGGCCGGCAGCGAATACACGACGGTGATGAAGAAGGGCCAGCTCAAACTCGATTACGGTGACGATGCGACGGTGGTGAACTCCCCCACGCAAACGTCGTCGGGCGCTGCGCCGCAGGCCGCCATATTCGAACCTGTGGTGGCTCTGTCAAAGGCCCCTGAAGAGCCGGCTGCCGATGAAGATAGCGGTGCGGACGATGAGAAGGCCGAGGCCCCGGATGCTATCCAAGAGGCCCCAGGCGAGGTGGTCGACAAGCAGTTCTTCGCGACCGAAGAGAACGAAGAAGAGTCGGGGGAAGAGGTGCTGCAGGCGCAAGCTGAATTGGTTGAGAAGAAGAAGGAAGAGAGCAAGAACGCTGAGAAGCAGTCCGACCAGGGATACGCCTGCGACAAGTACTGGGATGAACTCCTGGCCCTGGAGAAGGCCGGTGAAAACGAAAAGGCCCTCAAGCTCCTCCGGATGTTCCGCAGCGGTCCGTGTGTGGGTACCCGCTCCGCAGAGGCTATGGACATGCGAGAGGCCCAGATCTACATTGCCGCTGGTGATCGCCAAAAGGCCCGCAAGGCCCTGAAAAGACTACAGAAGGTTCCCGCCATGGAGCAGAAAGCCATGGACATGATGGAATCCATCGAAGGTGACGGTTACGGCCAGTAGGCAGGTCCATCCGGCTATTTGGCAGCTGCTTCTTTCTTGAGTTGCTTAGACAGGGCCACCATATACTTCAAGCTCACCAACTCGGGAATCCCATCTGCTGCTTTGAGTTTGGCCGCGATTACTTTTGGGCGGGAGCCCTCCTCTGCCAGCTCAAGGATTTGGGGAGTGACTCGGGCCAGCGTTTCGCCCCAATCATGGAGTTCCCGGGGGGTCATCTCTATTTGCTGTTTCACTAGCACGTTGCGTACCGCCAGCAGCCCGGTATAGACCAGGGCAAACCACCCCAGATTCAGCTTGAAGTAAGTGAAATCAATGTCGAACCAGTTGACCACGAAGGACGATACGAGCATCGTGACACCGGCTACTCCCCAGAAAATCAGCCATGTCCAACGCAAGGTGTACTCCTCTGCCGACTACTTGGCAGTGCACTCCGGCCAGATGCCGCGGAAATCGAGGTTGAAGTAAGGGTTGAAGCAGTACTCCAGGGACCATCCGGTACCCGCCTGGGTGTCATAGTCGGACCACCCGTTGCTCTGGTCGTGGCGCAGCTTGAAGTGCACGGCAGGGTCGAGGAACCAGACCCCACGGGGCATGTCGAAGTAGCTCGAGCCGTTGCCTGGCTTGTGTTTCCAGGCCCACGGCGGCCGCCCGTAGTCGTTGCCAATGGGGTCGATGAAAGAGGTGGGAATCTTGGTTGAAAGTGTTGGTCGGTTGGCAAAGTGAGTGTCGGGCTGGTACTTGTAGTCCTCAGCCCAGACCTTCCCACTACCGATATCGGCCCGCCGTGCCCACCAACTGTCCAGGAGATGCACCAGTGCGAAGCCCACGTCTGCCTTGGCCTGGGGGAACTTGCTCCCCTCCTTCTTGAGGATGTCGACGACGCCGTTCTTGTAGTTCATCTCGATCTTCTGCATCCCGTTCTTGATGCCGGTGTTGAGGATGCAGCCATCAAGGAAGCCATTGTTCTCGTCGAGCCAGAGACAGGACTCATGTTTGCGCCCCGAGAGGTAGGCCACATAGCGGTTTCCCGGGAAGAGGGTGGCAATTGGCAGCATGCCATCGAACTTGAGGTCAGAAAAAGTCTTCCCCGGCGGCAGTAGTTGCGATTCTTCGGTGATAAACGAGAACGATCGTTCGTCAGTCTCGCGCTTGAAGTAGGTCTCTACCGCGACGGGTGCTTCGTTGACCTTGCGTACTACCACCAGGGCACCAGAAACGTCGTTGCCAAAGCGGCTGGATTCATCCTCTGTGTAGCGGTACGGGTAGAAGAAGGCATAGGTGATGAAGAAGTGCGATTTGGTCTCGGTTACGGAGTAGTGGACTGTCGGTTCAATTGTGGTAGCTGCGCCTTTGATGAACTCGACGTTGTCTTCTGCAACCCAATCGCTATCCAGGTCGAAGCGAGTGGGATAGTCGAATTGCGGCGAAGTGGTGTTGGTTTCCTGGTAAATCAGAGGCGCATACTTGCCGGCTAATTCGGCGTATCCATTGAGGCTGGGTACGGCCTTGGTGTAAAACGTGAAGGAGAAAGTATTGCCCATTGAATTGCCGGCCTTGTCTTTGACGATGGGGTCAATGGTGATGGAGTAGGGCGACGAATGAAAGATGGCCCCGCTGGGGGTCAACTGCAGCAGCGATGTCTCCTCGTCGAGCCACTCGAACTCCAGGCCTACTTCTTTGCCACCGGCATCATGCATGCGCACGGTCTTTGCCTCTAGGGTGATGGCGTGCATCGGTTCGGTAAACTGGACGGTGACCACGAATGGCACGGCAACTCCCATCTCGTTGTCAGCCGGACTGGTGGTTTCGATCCATGGTGGTGTCAGGTCGGGCATCAGGTCCGGGAAGATGTAATCCTGGTCAAGCAGATCAGGAGTCACATCGGTGGGAGTTTCTGTCTCCTGGGGAAGGTCGCTGGGGGTGTCGGTGATCCGAACATCCCAGCCGTCCCCATCCGGGAGGTCATCCCCAATGACGTCTGGCAGTTCCCCTCCCTCGCAGACTACCCCGACAACGCTATCAAAGATGCAGCTGCCCGGGCAGGCCATTTCAAGCTCCCATATCAGGAAGGCGCCGCACTGAAGAACCGCGAAGTTGCCGTTGTCATCGAGGCCGCAGGTGCGTGTCCCCTTTAGCGGGCAGTCGTCGGTGACTTCGGGCAGCGTACTGGCGCTCTCGTTAGAGCAGCCAATCAGGCCCAGAGTTAGAAGAACCAATGCCAATAGCGCGGACCGCTTCATCCTCACACCCTCCATGAACGACAGCATCTTACATGGCCCTGCACCTGGGCGCAAACCCATTGTCCGGAGGCCGGACATCCGGTCAGGGCGAGACCAGCAGGCCAAAGAGGTCGGCGAGGAGGACCCCGATGGAGCCTGCCAGTAGCAGCATCAGGACAATGAGCAGGCCGGTGCGTTGACGGTTGCCTGCCGGGGGTTGGCGAGTGAAGCGTAGCTCCACGTCCCCTACTCTGAGGGTATCGTCGCCGGTGACCAGCGACTGCGAGACCATGACATTGTTGACGAAAGTGCCATTGGCGCTCTTCCGGTCCTCAAGGAGCCAGGCTCGGTCGTCCGGAGAGTAAGATAGCACGGCGTGAGCGCGGGAGATGGTGGGATGGTCGATGGGGAAATCGACTGACCCGGAGCGGCCGATAATGATCCTTGAACTGGTCACCTCATAGACTTTGCCCCGCAAAGAAGTGTTGAGCACTTCGAGCCAGACCTGATCGGCTCCAACTTCAGCGCTGGCGTCTCTGATGGTGGCCTCAAGTTCGCCGAGTACCAGTGGCTCCCCGGGCTTGACGGGAGCGCTGCCGGTGAGGGGTTGGTCCCTGAGTTGGGTGCCGTTGAGGCTCTCCAGGTCGGTAACCGAGAGGCTGCTGCCTGCGACACTGATACGGAGGTGCTGGCGGGAGAGTGAAGCCTCTGAGACGTAGATTTCGCAGGCCAGGGAGCGGCCGACGACGTGCTCACCTTCGGGTAGAGGGAAGACGTGGGTGTGACCGTCAGCGGTGGTGATGGTGAGTTCGAATCGGTGCGGTGTCCCTTTCATCTACCCGGTTCATTGTTTCAGGCAGAGATGTCTACCAGTTTCGGCTCACCAGCCTGAAGGGTGAACAGGGAGATGGAATCAACTCCAGCATCGCCAGTGGCGACGAGGATGACTCCGGCCCGGTCCAGAGAATCAAGCAGGGCGAGCCGGGTTTCTTCATTGCTCATTCCCAGCAGGGCCGTGGGATTGGTCGGGTCGTTGAGGCGTGCCGAGGCGATGTATGGAATCTGCAGCAATGCGCCCAGTTCCATAGTCGCAACAACCGTATCTCCGGCGCCATTTTCAAGCACGACCCGGTCAAATCCCATCTGCGAGCAGGCCTCCGAAAAATCATGTGAATGGACTGCGCGCGCCGCAAAGATGGTGGCGTTCTCCAGTCCCGGTCCACCGGCGAAGCGATCGCCCGAAACCAACAGGCGCTCCGACGGGTCGATGGCCGCGACCAAGGAGTGGATCAACAGGGTCATGGTTGAGGTCTTGGGGCCAGTGACGAGGATGTTACGCCTGGCCGTGACGGCCTTCTTTAGTTCTGCTGCCTGGGCCGCAGTAACTACCCCGGTATCCTGAAGTTTGGCCAATGACATGGAGGTTTGGAAGGGACGGACAAAACGCAATGCTGGGATCTCGGCGGCGTAGGGAACCATGAAGACCCGCGCCAGTGTGCCATCCTGCAAGCGCGCTTCAGCGAAGCTATCGCCTGTGTTGCCTGCGGCATCGAGGATGCGCTCGGCCACCCGGCCGCAGGCTGCCGGACAGGAGAGGGAGGCGTTGATATCGAGGCGATTTCCAGCCCAGTCGAAGGCCTGGATGCGACCGGACGGAGCCACGAAGACCTCGCCGACCCGGGGTTCTTCGAGGAGTGAGGCAACCACACCGATGTAGTTTAGCTCAGCCACCACCTGGTCGACGAGTTCATCCAGTTGATCGCCGGCGGCGTCGCCGAGTGCATCGATGAGCAATGATCCTATCTGCCCCCGGGCCCCCTCGGGCTTGCCCCCTTCTTCGAGCCATTGGTCGAAGGCTGCCGCAACGTCGTCATAGTGGCTTTCCAGGGCGCTGGCCAACTTGGTTTCAAGGCGGCTCACTGAAGGCGCAAAGGCCGTGGCGGCCACTGGCGCGGCTGTGGTTGCCGGAGTCGGAGTCGGAACCGCAACGAGTTCCTCAACCTTGTCGTCCACTTCCTCCACCAGCTGTTCGTCCGGCTCAACGGTGGCTTCGAAGTCATCTTCCAGTGCAATATCAATGAGTTCTTCGAGGTCGTCCAAGGCGGCCTCAGGCTGCTCTTCGACGGCAGGCTCGGGTACCGGCTCGGCTTCCGGAACTGCTTCCTCTAACTCAACCTCAAACTGAACTTCGCCGCCGGTGGATTCACTGGCTTCCTTGAAGCGCATGGTCTCTGCCATGTCTTCCGCAACCAGATCCATGTCGAGCCCGGTCTCCTCAAGCAGGCCGGGAGGCGGCTCGGTGGGAACGTCGAGGGGATCGACGACTACGGTCGCGGGCCCAAGTTCGCTCTGCTCGGCCTCCATTCGCCGCAGCTCCTCATCGAGGATGCTGGAGTCGATGTCCGCCACTGTCGGTCGGTCCTGTCCCTGGCTGTCACCGCCCACTATCTGGCCGATGTCTTCCTTGCCCAGGCCATCGATAGCTGAGGTATCCTCAAGGATCTGTGCCTGAAGAATGTAGTCACCCATGAAGACCTTGTCTTCGGGCCCCACCTCAATGGTCTCACTGACCTTCTTGCCGTTCACATAGCTGCCGTTGGTGCTGCCATTGTCGACCAGCAAGATTTTGCCGTCTGCGGTCAACTCCAGTCGAGCATGACGTTTGGATATGTTGCGTTTGGGCAAGATGATGTCATTGGAGCGTAGCCGTCCAATAACTACTCCAGGTTTTCGGAAGGTGAATTTGTGTTCTTCCTTACCACGCTCCCTTACAGAGACTACGAACATTCGGTCCTCCTGGCACGGGATACTTAGTCGACCTTGCGTTACACCCGGCTTCGATGAAACATCAGTTAGAGGGTGAAGTCAAGATTTTCGGCTGCATTGCCGGTGCCGCAAGAGGGGAGGTGATGACCCTACTGCTCAGGTGCAGGTGCGGCCTGCAGTTCCACTTCAATGCCGGTCTGGATGACCATGGACTCCTCGGCAGAGGCATCCGGGAACCAGTTGTCGCCGTTCCACCGTAACTCGAAGCGCTCAATCTTGCCCTGGCCGGAGATGGTGCCTATGGTCGGCAGGGCTAGATCTGCGGCCAGTGCTGGTGAAAGATCGATGAAGAGTGCAGTGATGCGGTTGTCCTGCCCCCCACTCTTGCTCACCAGGTGGTCCGGCAGGGAGATGATGTCCGCATTGCTGGAGCCGAAGTGTGGAGCATCCAGATTGGCCAGGAGCTGGCGTGTCCCGGCACCTTGCACCAGCTTCGAGTAGAGCGCCTGGCTCAGGGCCTCAAAATCGGAGAACCAGGTGCCGACGAAGGTGCCGTTGAGGAATACCAGAGCCATGGCACTGCGACCTTCCACGACCAACTCCAAGCCCCCCTCCAGTTCACCCATGGCGCCTGAAGAGAAGGTCGACGTAACCCAGGTCATCTGACCATCCTGGAGGGCCATGGGCGTGTCCTGAGAAATCGCGGTAGCGTAGGCAAAACCCTGGCTCCCCGGGGTGCTTGGGTTGGAATTCATGGCGTGCCAGCCCTTAAGCATGCCATAGGGACGGGCCAGCCGGTCAGCGTCTCCTTTGCTGATGGTCCAGGGACCGGATACCGGGGCCGATAGTGCTCCCACTGTGAGCTTGACGTTGCCCCACAATCCCTTGTAGTGGTTGGCGTTAAGACCCTCTACTGCGACGTGCGGCATGAGCGAAGCGAGGGGGTCGAGTTCAGGTGGGAGGAGGGGGGCGGAAGCGTAGAAGAGCGGCAGCGAGGTGTTGGCGCGCCCCAGGGCCACCACCCGGATGGCGACGTTGTTGCTGCCTTGCACTAGGACCCCGGCCGGAATCCGGAACCCGGCCGCGGCCAGGCCGATGGCTACGTCGGTGGCTGCCATGGGCACGTTGCCCAGGGGTGATGACGAGCCCAGGTAGGTACCGTTGATGAAAACCGAAACGATGTCCGCGGCCCCGGCGATATTGAGAAAACCCTCCAGGTTTGGCGATACCGCGCCAAGTTCAACGTCGGCGGCATACCAGGCAATGCCAGCATCAGCCTGGAGCAAATCGTTATCCAGCGATACCGGTGCGAACTCGACCTGGGCGAATTGATCGGGATACTCGTTGGCCCCCAAGTCCGACGTGGCGCCATTGTAGTTTTCCTGGCGAGAATAGAAGTCCCCCAGGGGAATTGCAGCATCGGGCATGGAGAGAAGGGGCATATTGCAATGGAGCGCACCAACCTGCGGTTCCCAGTCGCAGTCAGCTGCCGCCCCGTTGGCGTTCACCTTGAAGGGCTTCTTGTCGGTGAGAATGATGAACTCCCCGGCCGGTGGCGAGACGCGACCTTGAATGGTCAGGCCGGTCTCATCTTCGATGACCTCGTCGATACGGTCGAAGCCCATAATGGCCATTTCATAGCCGCTCTTCTGGTAGACAAACTGGAGGTTGCGGGCGACTGCGGTGGTAGTGGCCACCAGCACCAGCTCCTTCCCGCCGGGAAGTCCCAGTACCAGATAGCCGGTGTCGTTGTGCTGGAACTGGACGGCGATTCTACCCCCGGGGTCGGTATGGATGCCACCTTCAGGCAGCGCATTAAGAATGATCTGAGGAATGCCGCCGATATTGGCCAGCGAGATCTCCCCCGGTTCAGTGAAGTAGACCCCCCCGGACTTCACCATCGGCTTTCCGTGGGCCACAATCAGCATCCGGCTGTTGAACTGCCGTGCCGCGGCGAGATTGGAGGAGGCGTACTCAAGCAGCGGATAGCCGATACCCAGCGGGTAGTTGAGGATAATGAGCTTGCTGCCCCATCCTAGAGCACTTTCGCCCCCCGTCTCTTCGCTGGTGGCAGGCACAACGATGTTGGAGTGACGGGGGACCTTCTGTCCGTTCACCGTCAGTTTCGTGATCAGATCTTCCCTTTCGTGGGCATTGGCATCGCCATCCACCTGATCGAGATTGACAAGGTGAACTAGCAACGATCCGGTTGCTGTGTCGAAGTAGTAGGTCGCTCGTCCCGTGGGCTCGGCACCTATGGCCTCCATGTACCAGGCCTTGAAGTGGTCGAGCATGACTTCAATAATCCCCGAAGCCGGGCCGGGAACAGGTGGGCTGTACTTGTCCTCAATGGCGCCAATGGCTGGTTCAGAAAGGACCACAGAGTGGGGCGAGCCGGTCTTGTTGGGGCCCGTGCGGTAGGGCAGGTCCTTGCCCAGAAAGCCGCTGCCAAAGAGGGACATGTAGTAGTTGAGCTGGCGGAATCGCCAGAAGGAGGGCCGGGGCAATCCCGAAAGAGTCACCGGCGATGCGAGGTCGCGACGGCTTGAACCCAACGACACTCTGGCTTCGCTTAGTTGGGAGAAGACGTCGATACCTTCCCGGTCGAGGCTCACTGCCTGGTGTGCAAGCGGCAGCGAAGCGGCAGCGAAGTCGCGCACCACCACCACGTCAGCACCGGCCATGAGGAGGCGGGCCATATGCGCCGGAGAGGGGACCACTCCTACCGCAATACCAGGAACCACCATGTAGACCTGCCCGTGCAGTTCGGCCTTGCGCATCTCCTTGCGCAAATTCCAGAGCTTCAACTCCATGCTCTCATATTCATCTTCGGTGTAGAGGTCCGCCACGGGGTAGATGCCCGGGGTATCACCGGTTCCCAATACGCGGCGGCCGCCATTCTCAAAGTCCCCGGTAATGGAGGTCACCAGTGGCACGGTGATACCGTCGGCTTGAACCGTATCTCGCAGCTGAGCCATGTAGAGCCCGATATTTACCGGGAGCGGCTGGATGCCCAGCATCTCCTGCTGGATGCGCCCGTCGGCATCCTTGAAGAAGGTGTACAGATCGTAGCTTGATTCCAACTGGTAGAAGAGAATCGGTCCCTGGGGAAAGGAGGTGACCTGATAGCCTGCGAGGACGGCGTTGACCTGATCGAACCAGGCCATGAAGGCTTGCTGGAAATCGGCGTCGGCCAGACGCAGGGCGAACTGACCATCGGGCACGGGAGAGACGTTGGCCTTCGCCCCAGCCGCCAGCCAGGTGGGGAGACAGCCGCCGGCTTCACGGTCGATCCAGGGGCCAGCTCCGACGTAGACGTAGAGCCCGCTGAGCTTGACCAGTTCCATGAAGCTGCTCAGATTACGGTTGCCGGTGGACAGGTCGAAGTTACCCTGCTCTCGCTCGTGATGGGCCCAGCAGACGCTCAGGTAGATACCGTTGAAACCCGCCTGTTTGACCCGGTCCAGAAGTGCCTCCCACTGCTCAGCCGGGTATTTCCAGTAGCTTACTTCCGCCATTCGCAACTGAATGTACTGGCCATTCAGCATCGGCCCTTTCATGCTCAAAGTGAGTGGCCCGAAGGACTGGAACGGGTAGTCTATGGGGCCTTCGATTTCGTCCTCTGTGACGTCCAGGTCTGGCTCGATATCAGGAACATCGGGCAAATCGACGGGCTGGATGGCATCGTCCCCATCTGCCGTTTCAATGTCGGGGAGGTCTGGTTCTATGATTTCCCCATCGGCTACAAACGGGGTTTCGCTATAGATAACATCAAGATCGTCAAGGCGCAGATCTTCGCTGGTGATATCCGCAGGGGGCTTATAGGTATCGAACACCGGGAAGACAAAAGTAGAATCTTCCTCTTCCGCTTTGCCTTCGCCATTGGAACAGGCCAGCATCATGCAGGGGAGCATCAGCGTGGCCAGCCAGCGTACGTGTTGTCGCCAGGTTTTCATATTCACCTCAAAGCCGATTTGTGGGCGGCGCCTTCGCCACTTACACAGGTCCATCGGTACAAGTGTAGACCCTTGTGAAAGTACCAGAGAGATCCCTTGCGAGCAATAGTGCCGACGACGAAGTGCATTGCGTGGCGGGCAATCTGTACTATCCTAGACGAGTGGAGGCGGTATGGATGAACGCACCGAGTTGATGGCGCGATTTGAAACCTATCTGCGCGTCGAGCGCGGATTCTCGCCGCATACCCTCCGCAACTACCGGGCTGACCTTGGCATGCTCGCCGATTTTCTGGCGGACAAACGTCTCTCTCTGGCCCGTGCCCGCCGCAAGCAGTTGCGCGAATTCCTGGGGCTGCAGGTGGTGCGATATGCGGCCGCAACGGTCTCTCGGCGACGGGCCAGCATCACCACGTTCTACCGCTTCTTGCAGCGGGAGGGTCTGATTCAGGAGAACCCTGCTGATCTCTTGCCCGGCGTCAGGCTTCCCCAGCGATTGCCGGCAGTGTTGACCCAGGGGGAGGCGCTGAATCTGGTGGGTGGATGCAGGGATTTGGACGACCCGGATACCCTGCGAGACCGGGCTGTGCTAGAGCTGCTCTACGGCACCGGCATGCGAGTCTCGGAGTTGGCCGGCCTGGACGAACGTGACGTGGACTTACGCAGTCGGGAGGTTCGCATCAGGCGGGGTAAAGGGGGCAAGGAGCGCCTTGCTTTCCTGGGGGATGAGGCGGTTGCCGCGTTGCAAGCCTACCTGGCGGAGCGTCAACGGTGGCAGCAGGGGCACGATCCCCTTGCGCTCTTCTATGGTCGGCGGGGACGGCGGCTGTCGGACCGGTCGGTGCGCCGGCTCCTGGATCGCAGTGCCGGGCGAGTAGGGAAGCCTCTCCACCCCCACATGCTCCGCCACTCATTTGCCACCCACATGCTCGAAGAGGGAGCTGACGTGCGCACCATTCAGGAGTTGTTGGGCCACGCCAACTTGTCAACCACGCAGAAGTATACGCATCTGGACATGAAGACCATCATGGCGGCCTATCGCAAGGCCCATCCCCGAGAGGAGGACCGATCGTGAAGAGTAGAGTGAGAAGCACAACCGTTCTAGGTGTCCGTCGCAAAGGGCAGGTGGTCCTCGTGGGGGATGGCCAGGTGACCCTGGGCGACACCGTCCTGAAGGGGTCCGCCCGCAAGGTGCGCCGCATCTATGATGGGCAGGTACTGACAGGTTTTGCCGGCTCGACAGCAGATGCCTTTGCCCTCTTCGAGCGGTTCGAGAAGAAGCTGAAGGACTACAGTGGGAACCTCATGCGGGCGGCGGTGGAACTGGCCAAGGATTGGCGCACCGACAAGGCTCTGCGACAGCTCCAGGCGATGCTCCTGGTGGCGGACAAGGAGAATCTGCTGCTCATCAGCGGAACCGGCGACATCGTGGAGCCCGAAGAAGGCATCGCGGCCATTGGTTCCGGCGGTCCCTACGCAGTGGCGGCGGCCCGGGCGCTGGCCCGACACACCGAGATGGATACCGAGGCTCTGGCCCGGGCAGCCATGGAAGTAGCCGCTCAGCTTTGTATCTATACCAACGGTGAGTTCACCGTTGAGACCCTTGCGCAAACGGAGTAGACGATGGATACCACATTCATGGAGGCGAGCCTCACGCCCAAAGAGATAGTCGGCTACCTTGATCGCTTTATTGTCGGTCAGGGAGATGCCAAGAAGGCAGTTGCCATCGCGCTGCGCAATCGGTGGCGTCGCAAGATGGTCCCGGGCGATCTACAGGAAGAGATCATGCCCAAGAATATCATCATGATCGGGCCCACCGGAGTCGGCAAAACCGAGATCGCACGCCGGCTGGCCAAGCTGGCCAATCTTCCCTTCATCAAGCTGGAAGCCAGCAAGTTCACTGAGGTTGGCTATGTCGGCCGGGACGTCGATTCCATGATTCGAGATCTCATGGAGACTGGCGTGGGAATGGTGCAGAAGGAGGAAGAAGAGCGCGTGCGTACCGTGGCCCGCCGCAACGCAGAGAACCGTGTCCTGGACAAACTCTACGTGCGACCCAGCTTCGAGGAAGTGGAAGATGGCAGCGCGGTGGAGACGGCCAATCGGCGCCGGGAGAAGCTGCGTGAACAACTCCGTAAAGGGCTCCTCGATGATCGCAAACTGGAGATCTCCGTAGATCAGAAGAATTCAATGCCCATGATGTCAGTTTTCTCCAATGCCGGAATGGAGGAAATGGGGCTCAACATGCAGAACATGTTCGGCAATCTCTTCCCGGGCAAGAAGAAGGACAAGAACGTGACAGTTAAGGAGGCCCTGCGGCTCATCGAGGAGGAAGAGGCGGGCAACCTGGTGGATCAGGACAAGGTTGTGGATGAGGCCCGTGAACGGGTTGAGCAGACGGGTATCGTCTTCATCGACGAACTGGACAAGATCGCTGGCCGTGAAGGCGGACATGGTCCCGACATCTCCCGGGAAGGCGTGCAGCGAGATCTGCTGCCCATTATCGAAGGCACGACTGTGGCTACCAAGTATGGACCGGTGCGTACCGACCACATCCTCTTCGTGGCCGCCGGCGCTTTCCACGTCTCCAAGCCCTCCGATCTTATTCCGGAGATGCAGGGGAGATTCCCCATTCGCGTCGAACTCAAGGCCCTGGAGTCAGAAGATTTCCGTCGTATTCTGGTGGAGCCGGAGAACTCCCTCATCAAGCAGTACGTCGCCCTGCTATTTACTGAGCAAGTGGTATTGGAGTTTGCCGATGATGCCATCGATGCCCTCGCCGAGCTGGCTGTAATGGCCAACGAGAGAATGGAGAACATTGGTGCCAGGCGGCTCCACACGATCCTGGAGAAGCTCCTGGAAGAGCTCTCATACGAAGCGCCTGATCTTGCCGGCAGCCGCATTGTCTTCAACCGCGCCGAAGTTGAGTCCAGGCTCAAAGATATCATCGAAGACGAAGACGTTTCCAGGTACGTTCTCTAGCTTCACCAGGCGGACCTCGGCGCCACCTACAGCAACGACCTGGCGGGCTTCTCCAGCCTGGCCGGCATCACAAAGCAGCGTCCCGTGTAGATGTCTGCGTTGCGGCAGGAGCAGACTACCACTCTGACCCCCAATCGTTGGCCGATAGCTTTGAATTCCAGGTATTTTCTGGCGCGGTACTTGCGGTCGACGAGCATCGTCGGTTCACCGCCGGGCTCGCGATACCAGGGCATGAGCATTGACATCTGCACTTCGCCCAGCTTGTGGCGCAGGCGCGCTCTGGTGGGGCGGTCGAGTTGGAGATAGGCGAGGACCACCTCCCTGACTCCCGCACGGCGAAAAAGACCGAGCAGTGTTTCAATCTCTTTTTCCGAGTCATTCTCCATGGGAATGAGGGGTTCTATCCTGCCCCGGACGGGGACTCGCAGTTCATGTAGCTCTCGCAGCCGGGCAAGACGTTCTTCCGCACTTGCAACGCGGGGTTCGAAGAGTCGCTGGAAGCTCTCGCTGAGGGCGGCGATGGAGCCGGTAACGGTGATCAGCGAGGCGTTCTGGGCGACGATATCGTAGAGGAGGCGTGGCAGCAGGCCCTTGGTGGAGAGATTGACGTAGATCTTATGGGCGAAGAGATGGGCGAGGCTATCGCGGGCCACCTCGGCCACCTTGGTATCACCAAAAAAGGCATCGGAGATGGTGTTGAAGAGTACCATTCGGGGCAGCTGCCGGCGGCCCGCAAGCTCATCCAATTCCTCGGCCAGTTGACTGGCGATGTGGGTGTAGAAGACCACCTTGTCAGGCGGGGTTCGGCCGCGGGCCCTATATTTGCAGTAGTGGCATTCGAAGGCGCAGCCCGAGATGACGTTGAAGGCCGCGACATCCCCCGTTTGCAGACACTGGGGCAATCCCGCAGTTAGCGCTCTTGAACGACGCCGGATCCGTTCCATGTTAATCATGGTAGAAACTCCGGTTGCGAGTATACGTCAAGGGCCGATTGCCGGTCAACTTTGTGATGGAATTAGCCCTCCCGCGGTGATAGACTAACGAGCCATGAGACTGCTTACCCACGCAGAGACACACCCGGGCTATGTTCGTACCAACAACGAAGATGCTCATCTGCTGCTGGGCCACCGTGGACTCGTCGTCATTGCCGATGGGATGGCTGGCCATGAGTATGGCGAATTGGCCTCTGCTATTGCGGTCAAAACGATGCGTCAGTTCTACGAGAGCGAGGAGCTTAATCGGTTGCTCCGGCAGCAATTCACGCGGGCCAAACGGGCTTCTCTGGTACCTCGCAATCACCCCTTTGAGCAATACAAACTGCAACGGGCCGTGGAGGAAGCCAATGTGGCCATTTACGTGGCCGCGGAGCGCAACCCCCAGTATGAGAATATGGGTACCACCATCGTTGCCTCCCTGGTCTCTGAGCACAGCCTCTTCGTGGGTCATGTCGGTGATTCGAGGATCTATCGCTTCCGCCGGGGTCAGTTGCAGCAACTCACCGAAGATCATTCGCTCCTCAATGAGTATCTCCGGATGAACTTCCTGCGGCCGGAAGACGCGGCCTCCTTTCCCTTGAAGAACGTAATCGTCCGAGCTTTGGGGCTGCAAGAGAAGGTTGAGGTTGATACTGCCATGAAGTCTGCCCGAGATGGCGACCTGATTATGCTCTGTTCCGATGGTTTGTCTGACCTGGTGGAGGAGGCTGATATCGCGGCAGCGTTTGCGGGTGAGGAGGAACCTGAGGCCATCGCTCGGCGTTTGGTGGATATGGCTCTGGACGGCGGTGGCCTTGATAACGTGACTGTTGTTGTGGCGAGAATCGAGGAGAGCGAATGATCAAGCTTGTTGTCGCCACGTTACTTCTGCTAACATCGGGGGCGGTAGGGTGTACTGACGCGTGCCAGACGCTGGCAGATAAGGCCTGTGCCAGACACGGTGAAACTTCGTTAATTTGTGTCAGCCGATCCCGCGAATTGGAGCAGCGGTCCGCGGGCCAGACCAGAATTTGTGAACGTGCCTTGATGTTGATGCGTAGTCTGCCGGAGAGCGAGCTGGAATGAAGCCCCTTCAAGTACTCGGCAAGTACGAACTACTTCAGAAGATCGGCGCCGGAGGTATGGCCGAAGTCTACAAGGCCCGCCTTACCGGCATCGAAGGGTTTGAGAAGATAGTTGTCGTTAAGAAGATTCTGCCCGGATATGCCCGTAATGTCTCTTTCATCAAGATGCTCGTGGACGAGGCCAAACTGACCTCAGTGCTCCAGCATCCCAATGTTGTCCAGATCTTTGAACTTGACCACATTGACAACCAGTACTACATCGCCATGGAGTTGGTGGACGGGAAGGACCTCCTCAAGATCCTGGCGCGGCTGGCTGAGGACAAGGCCGAGCCCAATCAGACCATGTCCTGCTTCTTTGCCGCCGAAGTCTGCAAGGGCTTGGACTATGCGCACCGGGCACGGGACATCTACGGCAATACTCTCAACATCATCCACCGCGACGTCTCCCCTTCAAATATCATCGTCTCCTGGGGGGGCTCGGTCAAGATCATGGACTTTGGCGTGGCCAAGGCCAGGACTCAGGATACCAAGGGCTCCAAGCACGTGTTGCGGGGGAAACTGGGGTACATGTCCCCAGAACAGGTCAAGGGCGAGGAGATCGACCACCGCTCGGATATCTTCTCCCTGGGTATTGTGCTCTTTGAATCACTGACCCTCAAAAGGCTCTTCCTCGGCCGTTCCGACCTTGAGACGCTGATCAATATTCGCGATGCCAGTATCGAGCGGAAATTTGAAAAGTATCCCTTCATTGGCGAAGAGCTTAGGACCATTCTTCGAAAAGCCCTGGCCGCAGATCGAGAACAACGATATGGCACCGCCATGGAGTTTCACGAGGATCTGGTGGAGTACCTCTACGAACTGAAGGTCCGGGTCAATAACGCGCAGGTCGAAGACTACATGAAGAGTGTCTTTGGCGAAGAGGCGCAGAATTCCGCCCTGATCAAAGAGACCACCGAAGAGTTGGTTGACACTGAACTCACCAATGATATTGCACGTCGTCCATCAACCTCCCCAGGGGTGCCAAAGTCTGCTGTGGAAGAAGCTCGTCGCATGGAAGAGATGGTTGGGCAGGGGCGCGCCGCAGTAGCCCCCAAACCTCATCCCCCTCAGGAGGAGACGGCTCAAGCCGAGACCGTCACGCCGCTCACAAGTGGCTCGGCGGGTTCAGATGATTTTGGCGAATACGCCTCTCCCAAGTTTGGTGAAGAGCACTCCCCTGTGTCCGAGTCTCTAAAGGGGCATGAGTTCAAGCTGCGCAATACCTCCGGTTACGTTTTCGGACCAGTTGACTTTGACAATCTGGTCAATCTGCTGCAGACCGGAGCCGTCTCCGAGGAGGAGTTCGTCTCCGTGGATGGCGGTGACTGGCAGCGAGTCCGGGAGATTACCGGCGTTCGCAAATTCTCGCCCAATGAGGCCCTCAAGAGTAAGGGCGTTACCCCCATATATTCCGGTACCATCTCCCGTACCGGAATGGTCCGCGTATTCTATCAGGTGTCCAGCCGCTCTCTCTCTGGGAAGCTCCGCTTCACCATGAGTTCCGCCCAGAAGGAGTTCTATTTCCGCAATGGCAAACCGCGCCACATTGCGTCCAACCTGAAGCAGGAACTACTCGGCTCCTTCCTCCTCCACCGGCAGGTGGTGACCGAGGAGCAGATGGAGGAGGCTCTCTCCCGGGCCGGCGAATTTGGCGGCCGTCTCGGTGATGCTCTTGTTTCCATGGGATTTGTCAAACCACATGAGCTCTACTGGCTCCTCGATCAGCAGTTCCGTGAGAAGTTCCTCCAGGTCTTCTCATGGACGCAAGGGCGGTACGAGTTCTACGAAGGGGTACCCTGTCCCATTGACATGGCTCCCTCGGATGCCAATGTCTTCCGCTACGTGCTCGAAGGGGTGCGAAAGTTCTCCACCGCTGCAGACTTGGAGAAACTCTTCAAGCAGCACGAAGGGTCCACGGTCAAAGAGAAGCGGAACGAGTATGTTTCCATCCAGTCATTGCCCCTGAATTCCAAGGAGCAGCGGCTCTTCGCCCAGGTTCAGCGGGCCGGAAGCTTCGGGAAAGTCCTGAGAGAGTGTAGTACCGACGAGCTGAAGGCGAGCCTCTATCACACTTTGCTTGTGCTATATCAGCTCGAGCTTATTGAGTTTCAGCCCCGATAGCTATGACGAGCCCCACCCGGCATGTCTGTACTCTTTGCAACCAGGAATTCGACGCTTTGTCGAACCAGGCTCCGCGCTGTCCGCATTGCCTGCGGCGCGTCGGGGTTGTGGCGGTTCCCACCGCTGTGCCGCAGGTTCGCCGCCTGCGGCTGCCGCGCCTGAGCGGGCTTACCTGGCTGCTCTTGAGCATGGGGGTTGCCGTGGTGGTCCTGGGGGTTGTGCTCTGGCAGGTACAGCCGGAGTGGCTCACCGGGACCACCGGGAACGAGGCCCCACTGGCTTCCTTCTGTTCGGTGAAGCGGGTCACCTGTCCAGTACCCGATAACCTGGCCCTGCCCGCCACCCTGACCGCCGCTCCGAGCGCGGCTGAGCTGGCCATCCGCCTGGGCGCAGTCATCAAGGAGCACGGTACTCTCTATCAGCCGCAGGCACCACCCGATGGTCTTCGCTCCGCGGCGGGAATCCTGGAGGGTCGCGAGCTACAGATCGTTCCGCTAGAAGCAGTAGCTCTGGCCTGGGGTGCGGCGCAGGCGGCCCAACTTGATCTGGTACCCTGCCTGCCGGAACCGGTGCTGGCGGCAGAGCCGTTCTGGCAACGCAGCTATGGGCTCTGCGATGGACAGCGCAACCTTGTTTACTCGCCCCTGCCTCAGACCGCGACGGGGATTGTCTGGCAATGTCTTACGCCTCCGCGCTTTACGGCGCACTTCATTGCCGCCAGTGGCCAGCTGTCGGTGCAAGCCAAGGTGACCTATCGGCTCTTCTCGGTGGCCCGTGAGTTGCACGATGACCCGGATGTCCTGCTGCAGCAGGGGGCCGCCAAAGTGCGCAACAACGCAGCAGAATTTGGTATTGAGGACATGCGCTCGGCATTGCAATCAGGGGCCGCGGTGGACGGCTATCTTTTACTGGGGGATGCGCTCCTCGCAACAGGGCTCCCCGCCGATGCCCTCGATGCCTACGAGAGTCTCCTGCGGGTCGCCCCGGAAAGCACCTTTGGGCGTCTCGGCAAGGCCCGGACCCTGGGTCTGCTGGGGCGCAGTGACCAGGCCGCCGCGATTCTCAAGACCCTACAAGAAGACAATCCTGACCTCCCCGGTCTCTGGGCCGTTGTGGCGCTAACGCGACGGCAGAAAGAAGACATCCCCGGGGCCATCGCTGCCTTACGGCTGGAGGTCGCTCACAACCCTGCCCGGGAACATGTTGCCACCCTGGTTGATTTACTTCTGGCAGAGAGCAAAGGCGAGGAGGCCATGACCCTGCTGGATACGCTTTACAAGGAACGCCAACGGGCCGATCTGGCACTCATGGCAGTGCAGCTGGCCGGAGCCGTTGGCGGGGAAGACGATGCCCGGGAGCGGCTTGCCGCAGCCCTCGTCGCCCACCCGGACAATGTGGAGTTGCTCAATCTATCCGGGCAACGGCTCATGGATGCCCGTGACTTTGCCGCTGCCGAAAAAGTGCTCATGCGCCTGCGAGAGCGAGACCCCAAAGATTCTCAGGTCCTGGTTGATCTGGCCTTGGCTCGCTTCGCCCTGGAGAAGACCGGTGGCCAGGGCGCACTTACGGCACAGGAAACTGTTGATGAACTGGGCAAGCAGTGGCCCCGCCGCGTTTACCAGGTGGCACAAACTCTCTCTTCCTGGAAGTACTGGGATGAAACTGAGCAGCTCCTGGAGGAGCGACTGGCCAGGATGCCGGGGAGTCGTCGCCTTATTGCGTGGCTCTATTTCTTCTACGTTTCGCATGAGCATGCTGAGAAGGCCAGGCAGCTCCGGGAGCGGAAACACCCAGACCTGGGTGAAGAGGACCTGGAGTGGCTGAAAGAGGCCTTTGGGCGCATTGACCAGAGTGTTGCGGAAGAACGTCAAACCAAGGACAAGTAGTTGGCCGAGGAGATGCCCCTGAACCGATGCAAAACACCGATGGCAGGACTATTGCGTACCGCGTTGGCCGCTTGGCTGGCCGGGCTCTGCCTGGTCTGCAGCGCGGCGGTCTTCGCCCAAGGGACGCCGGTACCTTTGCCACCCTTGCCCATTGATGATGAGGAAGTTGTCGAACCTGAGGATGTGCCACCGGAGATTGCTCCCGAGAGGTCTTCTCAAAAGGTTGCTTCCCCCGTCCCCGCTCAGGCTGATCAACCTGTCCCCGAGGAACCCCTTACCCCTGCTCAGGCTGAGCAGCCGCCCGTTCCCATGGGGCCAGTCGCACCCCTGGAGCGGACCTTCGGCTGCCAGGAGTTCTTCCCCGGCGAGGCCCCCCCGGTGCTGCAGGGCAGGGTAGACAAGATTCTCGCCAACAAAGACCTGGCTGGCGGCAAGCTCTCGGTGCTGGCTGTTGCCTACCCGGAAGGGACTGTGATCTACCAGCGTGAGGCCGACTTGAAGGTCAATCCGGCCTCCGTCAGCAAGCTCTTTACCGCGGCCGCCGCGTTGGCCCGATTTGGCCCCGACCACCGCTGGCATACTGAAGTAGTTGCGGGGGAGGGGGAGTGTCCAGACCTCTATCTGGTGGGGGGCGGGGACCCCGGACTCTGCGAAGGGGACGTGAAGAAGCTCGTGGACGCGGTCAAGAGCAAGGGCATAACCTGCGTCGAACAACTGTTTTACGATGTGACCTTTTTCGATGACCAGATTCTGCCGCCACACTACGAAGAGAAGCAATCCGATGCTCACTGGCGCCCCAAAATCGGCGCCCTGGGTATGTGCGATGGCAATCTCAACGTCCGCATCTTCCCCGGCGACTACCCGGATGCGGTGCCGCGAGTCACCGTGGAACCGTTCAGTTCATGTGTGATGATCGATTCCCGCGCTCTCACCGTTGAGACCGTGGAAGAGAAGAAGCAGCTGGCCGTCTCGGTGCGGGAATCCGGCGGCAACGTTGTTGTCCAGGTCACCGGCCAGATTCCCATGAAGAGCAGCAACGGCGTCTTGGTACGCAAGGCCATCCCCCAACCCGACCAGTTCACCGCCTGCTTCGCCCGAGATATGTTGCGTAGCCGCGGCATCGAGGTGCGCCAGAAGACTCTCATCGCCAAGGTCGCACCGGCGGGGGCGAAGCCCATCGCAACGCTGGCTTCTGATCCTCTGCAGACCGATCTTCGGCGGATGCAGAGGTGGAGCAAGAACTTCGTGGCTGAGCAGTTTGCCAAGCTCATGGGCGAGGGTCGCTGTGCCCCCTTGACGTTTAAGTGCGGCCTGCGCGTGATCCGCCAGAGCCTCGCCCGTTTCCATCTCAACCACCGCTGCCTGCAACTGGAAAACGGCTCCGGTCTCTTCGATGCCAATCGGGTATCTGCCGGTCAGGTGGTGCGGCTGCTCATCGAAGTGGCCAACCAGAAGGAGTGGGGTGAGTTGTACATGTTGGCTCTGCCGCTGGGCGGCAAGAGCGGAACTCTCATGGACCGCATGAAGAACGTCAAACGACCAGTGCGTGCCAAAACCGGGACCCTCGACTACCACTCCAGTGTCGCCGGCTACATCGAGCGACGAGGTGGCGGCTACGTCGTCTTCGCCATTCTGATGGCTGAAACCAAAACATCAGCCTACCGCATGCGCCGCATCCAGGACCAGGTGGTGGGGGTGCTGGCCACTCACCGGTAGTCAACGGCAACCGCAGCAAGGCGTCGCTACGCTTCCAACCCGAGCATCTCTTCCGTCCATGGGAGTCCTTTTCCGTGCTTTGCCGTCTCTGTCTGCAACGAAAGTGCGACCTGTCCCTCCTCAGAATAGGTTGTCGTACACCAAAACTTGTTCGCAGACCGAGCAGAGCTGGCGATGGAAAACCTCGCTCTCAGGCAGCCGGTGGTAGCGCCCAAACGCATCCGACCCAGAGGAAACGGGGAGACAACAGATGGGCCACGCCAACAGGTACTGCGCCAGCCCTCGACCATGCCGGCGTCTCAGTTCTGTAACATGCGAGACGAGACTGTTGCCATTCTGGGACTGGCATGATACTGAAAGCAACATGAAAGGTCTTCTCCAGCAGAAGTATTTGGCTCTTGTTTTTTCATCATCTCCCCTGGGTATCTTCACCGTCAATTCTGAAGACCAGATCACTTCTTTTAACCCGGCGGCGGAGCGCATCACTGGATACACTCAGGCGGAGGCTCTCGGTCGTCGTTGCTACGAGATCTTTCGCGCCGATATCTGCCAGGAGGACTGTCCGTTGAAACGCAGTATTCGGACTGGCGAGAATACAACTGAGCGGGAAGTTACGGTGCTCGGCCGGGACGGCGAGGAAGTGCCCATCTCCATTTCCACTGCAGCTTTGCGTAGTGAGGACGGCACCGTCCTTGGCGGCGTCGAGATGTTCCGAAATATCTCTCAACTGGTCGAATTGCGCAAGCGGCTGGACGGCCAGTATGTCTTCCAGGACATTGTGAGCAAGAACGTGTTGATGAAGCGCATCCTGAAGCGTTTGCCGTTGATCGCCCAGAGCCCATCCACGGTACTTATCGAGGGGGCCAGCGGGACGGGAAAGGAGTTGGTTGCCAGAGCTCTGCACAACCTGAGTCCTCGGCGCGGCAAGCCGTTTGTCGCAGTAAACTGCGCGGCGTTGCCAGACACGCTACTTGAGTCGGAGTTGTTTGGTTTTGTCCGGGGGGCGTTTACTGGTGCCATTAGGGACAAGCCGGGACGATTCGCTCGGGCACATGGGGGGACTCTGTTTCTGGACGAAATAGGGGATGTATCCACGGCCATGCAGGTGAAGCTACTGCGGGTGCTCCAGGAGCGGGAGTACGAGCCGTTGGGTGCCACGAAGACGGTCAAGGCTGACGTCCGTCTCATCGTTGCAACGAACAAAGAGCTGGCTGGGGAGGTGGCGGCAAGTCGATTCCGTCAGGACCTGTTCTATCGACTCAATGTGGTTCCCATTCGATTGCCTTCACTCGCCGAGCGCCGAGACGACATCCCTCTGCTGCAGGACCATTTCGTGCGGCGCTTTAACGCATTGCACGGCCGGCACGTGGCCGGGTTTTCGGATGCGGCCCGGGCCGCGTTGATGCGTGCTCCGTATCCGGGCAATGTCCGGGAATTGGAGAACGCGGTGGAGCATGCATTCGTGCTCTGCGAAGGCGATGTTCTCCAGTTGGAACACTTGCCCGAATCCTGCATGGACCTGGCCCGTCCTGTACCGTTGGACGCAGGGTGTGTCGACCAGCAGGCTCCGTTGGAGAGGGCGGAAGCCTGGGCCATCCAGGAAGCCCTGCGGCGAAATGGTGGGAGTCGCGTGCGCACCGCCTCTGACCTTGGCATTTCCCGCAATACTCTCTGGCGCAAGATGAAACGCCTGGGCATGCAGACCTGACTTACCTTCAGCCTCCCTGACTGCGACTGGCATAGAAGCTGCAACCAACCTGGTCAACCGGCGTGGGCATGGTGTCTCCCGGTAAGAGTTGTACACACAGGAAGGCTGCGCATATGCATGTTCGCAAACAAGGTATCTCAAGCAGGCTCGTTCACTCTGGAAGCTTCGACGAAGAGTTCGGAAGCGCTGTCACGCCAATCTACCAAACCTCGACGTTTGGATTTCGGAATGCTCAGGAGGGGGCAGACCGCTTTGCCGGCGAAGACCCCGGGTTCATCTACACCCGCATGGGAAATCCTACGGTGGCCGCATTCGAGGGATGTATGTGCGATCTCGAAGCGGGCCAGACGGCAGTAGCAACGAGTTCTGGAATGGCAGCGGTCACCGTCGCTTGCCTGGCTCTCCTGAAGCAAGGAGACCACGTAGTGAGCACCGCATCGGTGTACGGCCCGTCAAGGACGCTTATCGAGTCTCATCTCTCTCGCTTTGGTGTCACCTCGACTTTTGTGGATACGTCCGACCCAGAACAGATCGCGAGTGCGATGGGTCAACGGACCCGACTGGTCTACGTGGAGACACCTTCCAATCCGATGATGCAGGTGACGGACATTGAGGCGGCTGCGGGGATTGCCCACGAGCAGGGGGCCCTGTTGGTGGTGGACAGCACCTTTGCCTCGCCCTATCTACAGAATCCGTTGGTTCTTGGGGCAGACGTTGTTCTGCATTCCGTGACCAAATTCATCAACGGTCACGCGGATGTAGTGGGCGGTGTATTAGTTGCCGCCAACGCTCAAGTGGGCCGGAAGCTCCGGAACATGATGTCTATTTCCGGCTGCTGCATGGACCCGCATCAGGCCTTTCTGGTTCATCGCGGTATCAAGACGTTGGGGCTGCGCATCGAGCGTTCGCAGACCATCGCCATGGAAATCGCGCGGTGGCTGGAAGCTCGCTCAGAAGTGGCATGGGTGCGTTACATTGGTCTGCCATCACATCCGCAGCATGAACTGGCGCGGCGACAGATGCGCGGTTTTGGCTCGATGATCAGCTTCGAGTTGAAAGGTGGGGTGGAGGCAGGAAGGCACCTGATGGACCGCGTCAAGCTGGCCACGCTTGCAGTATCACTGGGTGGAGTCGAAACGCTGATTGAGCATCCTGCGTCCATGACCCACGCGGGACTCTCAAGAGACGAGAGGATTGCAGCAGGGATTACGGACGGGCTGGTTCGATATTCGGTTGGTATCGAAGATGCTTGCGACCTTCTTGAGGACCTCCGGCAGGCGCTGGAAAGCGCTGATTGATGGGAGAGATGCAACTGAATTGACGTTCAGGTGAAGTCAGGAGAAGCATGAAAATAGTCGCTGCACTCTTTGGCCAGGAGATCTCGCCACGCTTCGATTGTTGCGTTGGCTTGCTGGTGTGCGACGAGGAATCGGAGCGGCAACTTGACTTGCGGGGATGGACGGTGGGGGAGCGTCTTGAGGAGGTCATCAAGATCATGCCCGATTGTCTGCTGTGTGGGGGCATCAGGCGGTGCGATCTCTATGTGCTCAACGAGTGTGGCATCAATGTGTGGGACGGTCTCACCGGGGAAGCCAGAAGAGCCGTAGAGGAGTGCCAGAGAGGGACTCTGGGACGAGCAGTAACGACGAACAACTCGCCACGGCTATCGTCGGCTAGGAGTCGACGATGCCGCAGAAAGAAAGGAGGCAACAATGCCAGGTCTTAACAAGACGGGCCCCAACGGCCGCGGGCCCATGACGGGCGGTCGACGAGGTAGATGCGAAGGCGGTGCTGGAGAGGAAGCTGCACCTGCATTGATTACTGACCAACAACTTGAAGTATCAGAATCCAATCCTGCTTCCGAATCCAAAGAGAACCCGCCCGGAATAATAGGCGAGGCGGGTGAACTCCGGGGAGTGGGCCGAGGAGGAGCGCCCCGCGGCGGAGGTCGTGGGAGACGCTTTGGCGGAGGCCGGAACGGTGATGGCACCGTGGGAGCGCGCCATAGGAACCGCAGAGGTCGAGGTCACCGCTCCTGATGAAGCTGGCGAGTTCTTTGCTGATCTGCCTGATCGCCCTGGGCTGTGTGGAGGAGCGCTGCACTATGGACCGGGACTGTCCCCAACCTAAGGTGTGCAGCGCTCTCGGGCAGTGCGTCTACCAGTGTCTCCAAGACGAAAGTTGCGGGGCCGGGTTCAAGTGCTTGGACAACCTGTGCATGCCCGTGGCGCACGTGCCCATTAGTTGTCCCGATGACATGGTGCCGGTGCAGAACCTCTTCTGTGTCGACCGGCATGAAGCATCGAGGGTGGATGCCACCAGCGTTGACGCTGGCACGGACGACTCCCGGGCGCTGAGCCGTCCCGGCGTGATTCCGTGGGAACTAGGGAGCGACAACGCGACAGCCGCGAAGGCGTGTGAGGCGGCGGGGAAGAGGCTGTGCACTTCCTTCGAGTGGGAATTGGCTTGCCGAGGACCAGAGGGTCGTAGGTATGGGTATGGCAGCGACTATGAGCCTGCGACCTGTAATGGCATCGACACGTTTGGCACCGATGGTGTGAAGCTGCTACCCACTGGCAGTCTAGCTGGGTGCGTGAACGGCTGGGGTGCGTACGACCTGAACGGCAACTTGTGGGAGCATGTGGCCCAAGGGGGTGGGAATTTAGTGAGGGGTGGAGCCTACAATTGCATCGACTCCATGACGCTCCATCGGTGTGACTACGTACCGCGCACTTGGGTGCCGTCTGCGCTTGGTTTCCGCTGTTGCTGGATTCCTCCGGAAGCGGACCGGGAATGGGATGTCCACCTCCCGTCCGATACTTACTCCCCCGATGCCGATGCCGATGCCTCTGGATGCCTGGACCCTGACGTGAACGGCGACGGAGGGACTGAAGCCGGGTTACCGCCGTGCCAGTCGGACGAGGAGTGCAGTGACCTACTGGCTCCGCTGCCCGTATGCCAGGTTGGCAAATGCCTGGGCAGCGGTTTGTGCGTTGCGGTGGAAGCCGCTGACGGCACTCCCTGCGACGAAGGTGACCCCTGCTCACTGGGCGATGTTTGTGACGATGGCAGCTGCGCCGCCGGCCCTGAGACGCTGGATTGTGATGATCTCAACCCTTGTACGCAGGACGCGTGCCTGCCGGGGGCGGGTTGCTCTCACACGCCGGGTCCCGCTGCCTGCACTGACGGTGACCCTTGTACAGTGGGGGACGACTGCCAGGACGGCGAGTGTGTGCCAGGTTCTGGTGCCGCCAACTGCGCCGACGGCAATCCTTGCACGGATGACGCGTGCGTGGCCATGGAGGGCTGCATCAACAGCCCCAACAGTGTGGAGTGCGACGACAACAACCCCTGTACCTGGCCCGACCAGTGCGAATCTGGAGAGTGCATAGGGCAGGGGACGGTCTGCGAATGCAAGGAGGATGTTGACTGCCCGGTCGATGCGAACCTATGCAACGGATTCCTTGTCTGCTCGTGGGAGACGACCCCTTCCGTGTGCGTCGTCTCTCCCGGCAGCGCAATTGATTGCCCGGCCCCGGAGAACCAGTGTCTGTCGGCATCCTGCGACGAGGCTGATGGCCAGTGCAAGGTCGTGCCACTCAACGGCAAACCTTGCGATGACCAGGAACCGTGCACCACCGACGATTCGTGCTGGGAGGGCGCTTGCATTGGCGAGTCAGGTCTTTGCCAGTGCATCACGGATGCAGATTGTACTGCTCTTGAAGACGGAAATCATTGCAATGGCACTTTGCTCTGCAGCAAGTTGTCGTTCCCCTATTCCTGTGCGGTGGACCCGACTACAGTGGTCTTCTGCCCGCCCCCCGCCGAAGCCTGCAAGCAATCTAGCTGCGACCCACTGAACGGTGAGTGTAAGGAGACCATTCTTCCAGACGGTGCCCTTTGCGAAGACGGAGATCCTTGTACCGGAGCAGACCAGTGCGTCGGGGGCGTGTGCCTGTCAGGAAGCGTCGACCTCTGCACTTGTCCAATGGATATGGTGTTGATTGGCGACCAGTTCTGCATGGATATTTACGAAGCGTCTCGCGCTGACGCCACCGCTGTCTATCAGGGCATGGACAGTTCCAAGGCCACTAGTCAAAGTGGTGTTCTGCCCTGGTTTCCGGTTGAACTGGCAACTGCGTCGGCTGCGTGCGTGGCAGCTGACAAACGGGTCTGCACGCAGGAGGAGATGGCCCTCTCCTGTGGTGGGCTTGATGAACTGGCGTATGTTTATGGCGACACCTATTCGGCAACAGCCTGCAACGGTATCGATGCGTTTTGCGACTGTGCGGACCCGCTCTGCATTGCTCTTGAGGTCTGTCCCTACCCACACTGTTACAACATGAGTCAGGAAGGGGTCTGGGGAGAAGGCTGCGGGGCCTGGTTCCACGTCACTGCGACCGGTGCTTTCCCGGAGTGCGTCAACGCCTGGGGAGCCTACGACGTCAACGGTAACGTCTGGGAATTGGTCGACGTCGGCAACGGCGAGTCCTGGTACAAAGGCGGGGCTTACAATTGCGGTAACTCGGAGTATCTGCACAACTGTGGAGGACTGTTTCAGGACATCTCAGCCAAGGGGTTCAGGTGCTGCAAGGACGCAGCCGTTGTCGGAGAGACCCCATGAATCGAAGTGCGGTGACGGGGTGGATTGTGGCGGTGGTTCTGCTGGCGGCAACGGCGGGCCTTAGCCGGGGTCAGGAGGTGGCTGTTACCTGCCCACCTGAGCTCCTGGCGCCTCTTCTGCAGGAGGCCGTTTCGTTGCTTCAAGAAGCCAAAGCGAAAGAGTGCCTAGAGTTGTTGCGACCGCTGCGGGCCTGTTTTGGTAAGGATTCTCGCTTCACGATGCTCCTCTCCCGGGCATACGGCGGCACCGGCAATCTCTCCTGGGCCATGAAAGTGCTGTCGGATGCCCTTGTGAGGCAGCCAGAGGATTGCACGGTCCGCGCCCGTCTCGCCTGGCTCCTACTTGAGAACGCCGACTATCGAGGAGCGTTGGCGTTATTGGCTGAGGGGACCTGTCCCATCACAATGGAAGAGCATACGCGATGGGACTTGCTGCGCGCTGAGGCGGAGCTGCAGGCGGACCGCCTTGAACCCGCTCGGCAGCGGGTCTCGGAGGCCGATTCTCGGGATGCGATGTACGACGAGGATGCTGGGCTCCGCTCCCATCTGCTTTCTCTTCTCTGGCCGATGCGTACTCCTTCCTTGGAATTGCGAGGCGAGACGACTGCAGGGTGGAGTAGCAATCCGCTGCTCGGTTCACCGTTGGATCCCCAGGCGTCGGGGGAGGACTTCGCTTCATGGAAGGGCGGGGTGGACGTCCGGGGACGTTTCGCGGGTCCTTACTGGGGAAGGATCCTTTTGCTCGCAGAGGCGGACCTACGCTCGCAATTTCTTGCAGCCGACGAGGCTAAGGACCTGAGTTACGTGGGATGGGGTGTACGTCCGGGACTGGAGTTCAGCTGGCCATCGAGCAAGCTGGTCCTGAGCTACCACTATGACGCGCTATGGCTGGCGGCCCGTGATGATTACGGCGACCGGGGTTTGCTTTTCGATGGCCATCGTGGGGAACTATCGCTGCAAAGTAGTAGTGGCGTATATCTCCTTGCGGGCGGAGGACACCGTACGTTTCGAATTATGGGGCGGAGCCGTTACGAGGGTGACCTGGGCCTTGGATGGGGGGACCGCCTGGGGTCTCGGGTATTCCTGCTTGCCGGTCTGTCAGGTCGGGCTCATCAGGCTGAAAATACGGCCTACGACCTCCGGGGTGGCACGGCCTTGTTGGCCCTGCGCTGGCATTTCCTGCATGCCTGGAGTCTGCGAGCGAGTGGCACGCTGGCGCTGGATTGGTATCCTGAATCCGCCGGAAGTGAGGCTTTCCATGCTCCAGATGCACGACAAGACGTGCTGTTCAGGGGACGTATCGGACTCTGGTCCCCCCCCTTCCTCGGGGGTCTGAAAGCGGGCCTGCAATATGAGCCTTCTCGTCG